>JAICJJ010000238.1 GCA_025928535.1 Thermomicrobiales bacterium | reverse complement strand
TGGACGAGCCGTTCGCCGCGCTCGACGCGGCGACGCGGCAAGCGCTCGCGCCGGCGCTGCTCGCCGAATTGCGCGCGACCGGCACGGCGGCGATCTTCGTCACCCACGATCTGGCCGAAGCGCTGACGCTCGACGACCGGCTCGGCCTCTTGCTCGACGGCCGCCTCGTCCAGACCGGGCCGCCCGCCGACGTGCTGGCGCGGCCGGCGTCGGTCGCGGCGGCCCGCTTTCTCGGCGTCGAGCAGCTCTGGCCCGGACGCGCCGTCGCGGTCGATCCGGAGGCGACCGCGTTCGAGGTCGCCGGGCGGGACGGCGCGGCGCTCATCCTGGCCGCGTCCGGGAGCGGCGTCGCGCTCGGCCACCACGCGACGCTGGCGCTACGCGCGGCGAACATCGCGCTCTTGCCAGGCGATGGCGCGCCGCCGGAAGGCTGGAACGTCCTGCCGTGCCGTGTCGCCGAGGTGACGCCGGCGCCATGGGGCTGGCGCGTGCATTTGTGCGGCGCGCTCGCCTTGGACGCCCATCTCACGGGCGGGTCGCCGCCGGCCATCGGCGAGCGTCGGATCGCCGCCTTTCCGCCGAGCGCGATTCACGTCATTCCGGAGGCGACGGACGCGTGAATCGTTGGGTCGGCGCCGGGGCGCCGGGGCGTCATCACCGTTTGGCGTCGCTCCGGAACATTCCCCGCCCCCGGTCGGGGCACGGCATGCCGTGCCCGATCGGCCGCAGGCCGCGCGGGGCGCGACCAAGGGTGAGATGCGATGATAGGCGCTAGCATGGAGCAACCGGGGGGCGAACCGGCGAGGAGGGCGATGCAGTGGCGCAGCCGCTCGACGACGCGAGCCGCCTCGATGCGACGACGGCCGACGACGACTTTTTCATTCCGACGACGATTTCTCCGGAAGCGCAGGCGTTCCTGCAATCGACGTTCGCCCGCTCGACCCGGGACGCGCGGGCCTGGCCCGATTCGACCGATCCGGCCGCCTGGCGCGCCGTCTGGGAAGAACGCGAAGCCGACCGGCGCCCGCTCTGCGAGCAGGCGATCGCGCGTCTCAAGCCGACGATCGCCGCGATGTCGCTCGACGGCGTGCCGGCGCTCGAAATCCGACCGCGGACGTGGCGCAACGATGACGCCGTCCTCGTCTACCTGCACGGCGGGGCCTATGTCGTCTGCAGCGCGCGCTCGACCGTCAACGTCGCCGCCGCGATGGCCGACGCGGCGGGCATGCGCGTCGTTTCGATCGACTACACGGTCGCGCCCGGCGGTCGCTGGCGGCAGGTCAGCGACGAGGTGTGCCGGGCGGTCATGGCGCTGGTCGCGGCCGGAACGCCGCTCGAGCGGATCGCGCTCTGGGGCGATTCGGCCGGCGGCGCGCTCGCCGTGGCCGGCGCGCTGCGGCTTCGGGACGAAGGGCGCGGCGTCCCCGGCGCGCTGCTCCTCTGGTCGCCCTGGTCCGACATCGCCCCCGTCGGCGACAGTTATGCGACGCTGGCGGCCGACGAGCCGGTCTATGTCTTCGATCAGGTGCTGGCGCGCGCGGCGGCGGCCTATGCCGATCCGGCCGATTGGACCCATCCGTATGTCTCGCCGGTCTATGGTGATTTTTCGCTCGGGTTCGCGCCGACGCTGATTCAGGCCGGGACGAAAGAGACCTTTCTCAGCAACGCCGTGCGTCTCTATCGGGCGCTCGACCTGGCCGGCGTGCCGGCGACGCTCGATGTCTGGGAAGGGATGTGGCACGTCTTCCAAGCCGAGCCGGACGTGCCGGAAGCGGCGCAGGCGCGGCGGAAATCGGCGGCGTTCTTGCGCCATTGGCTCGATCGGAGCGGAGAATCGTGAAGATGGACGCGCCGTCGGCGGAGCGGCGACTCAACGATCTCCTGGCTGGCGGGAGCACGATCACGTTCGCCACTGCCGAATCGTGCACCGGGGGGGGCGTCGCGGCCCGGGTCACCTCCGTGGCGGGGAGTTCGGACTATTTCCTCGGCGGCGTCGTCGCCTATGCGAATGACGCGAAAGCGAATGTGCTGGGCGTGCCGCGCGACGTGCTCGACACGCGCGGCGCGGTCAGCCCGGAATGCGCGCAGGCGATGGCCGAGCGGGCGCGTGATCTCTTCGGCGCGACGCTCGCCGTGTCCACGACCGGCATCGCCGGCCCGGGCGGGGCGACGGCGCGCAAGCCGGTCGGCCTCGTCTATCTGGCGCTGGCCGGCCCCGACGGCACACGGGTCGAAGAACATCATTTTTCCGGCGATCGGGCGGCGGTGACGGACGCGGCGGTCGAACGCGCCCTCGCGCTGCTGGTCGAAGGCGCCGAAGCGGCGCTGCGCCCGCGGTAGCGGCGGCGAGCGACGCCGGCCGGAATCGCGGCGCGCTGGCACGTGGTCTGCATCCCCGGAAGGCATGGGAACCGTCCCGGATGACGGCTCATTTCGCCGAAGGGAGCGGCATGCCATGCCAGCGACCATCGATGCCAGCACGCGCCAGACGACCGAAGCGATCAAGGCGAAGTTGGACGATCTGATCGGCCAGGTTCGCGACGACATCGGAAAGGTCGACGATCCGAAAGCGAAGGCGCTGTTCGAGACGACGGCCGAGGTCCTGATCGGCCTCAAGACCGCCTACGATCACTACGAGCAAGGGAACGAACCCGCCTGGCGCTGACGGCATTCGGCGCGGGCGTACACGCCCGTCGTGTGACCTCCATCGGCGCGCAATGGCCGGTCGCGCCTCCGGTCACGGCTCCGCGATCCTCCTGAATCGTCAAGCGAACCCGCCTGAAACGGCGCATGTGCTGAATCGACGAGTGATACAATCTGCTGGCTGTGTGGTCGATCACGAGGAGGACGGTGATGGATGGAGATCGCTTCGACGCCTGGACGCGCTCGTTCCACCCTCGCCGCACCGTCGTTCGAGCGCTCGCGGCGATGGGAGTCGGGCTCGGCCTGCCGCGTGGAGTCGCGGCTCTCCCTGGCCAGTGCCTCGTCCCCGGCGAGGCGTGCGATCCGGCCAACCGTCTCGACTGCTGCAGCCAGGTCTGCGCGAAGCACAAGCACAAGCACCGCTGCGCCCCGGCAGGCGCTCCGTACGGCTGCGCGAAGCAAGACGGTTTCTGCCGGTCGGGCGAGAATCGCCAATGTCCTGACGTGCCTGAAAGCCGACGACTCGCCTTTTGCGCCAACGACAACAAGGGCGAGCCGATTTGCGTCATCACCGCCGATTGCCACCCCTGCAAGCGGGATGCGGATTGCGCGAACGCCTTCGGCTCCCCGCTCGCCCGCTGCATCAAAACGTGTGCGAGCTGCAATGGCGCCCCCGCAAAGTCGGTCTGCGTCACGCCCCTGACGGCCGAGGATCTGCCGTAACCTGGCCATTGTCCCTTCGACGTCGACGACCGCCGGCCTCGCCCGACCGGGCGAGGCCGGCGCGTTTGGGTGGTTGCGGCAACGTTTCTACGAAGCGGCCGGTTCGCGCCCGAGCAGACGGGCGATCACGCCCCAGAGCGAGATCAGCGCCCAGGCGCCTTCCAGCAGGAGAAATCCCCACTGCCGCTGATCCCAGGCGAGGACGGCGAGCACGGCCGAGCCGGCGAGGTTGAGCGCAAGATATGGGTAGGAGCGTTGGTCGAGCACCCGAAACTGGGCGAGCGCGAATCCGCTCAAGACGAGCAACGCGCCGATGACCTGCAACACCTGATCCATGGCGGCGCCTCCGTGCGTCGTCTTTGCGGACCAGGTACGGCGCACCCCTCGTCTGGGACCTGCCCACGTTCGGGAAGTCGGGGAAAGTATAGGGCGTCGCGCCGGATTCGAGGATGCCGCAAAACGCGGGAGGCGCATCAACGTTTGGCGGCACGGTCGCCGGTAGGCGCACGGCACGCCGTGCCCTGTGGTCCGGAGGACCACAACCGGGTCACCGCAGACCGATTTATCGGCCTGCGGCCGATCGGGCACGGCATGCCGTGCCCCTACCAGTTCTCCTGCGCAAAACATTGACGCGCACCCCCGATCGCGAATGGCCCCGATCTGAATAATTGCAAACGTGGCGGGTGCGCGTCGCCGTGTCGTATCGACCGCGCAATCGCTCGGGCCAAACGTGGTTGTCTCGCTCGGAGGGGCGCTGCCGGCCACACGCGCAGCAAGCAGCGCCCCTACGGACGGCGGCCGCGCAAAACGCTGGCGGGCGCCCGTGTGAAGGTCGCGCAGGCGAGTCGGGCGGAATCTCGCATCGGACCGCCGCCGGAAGCATGAAAGGAGCGATGCGATGGCGCTGGATTTCCATTTCGAGGATGCGATCGACCTCGCCGCCGAAATCGACCGGCTCGCGCCGGGCGACTCAGCCGCCGGCCGCCGCGCCGAGACGCTGATCAAGGAAGACCGGCTGCGGGTCGTGCTGGTCACGATGCACGCCGGCAAGCAACTGGACGAACACACCGCCCCGGGACCGATCACCATCCAGACGCTGCGCGGCCGGATGGTCGTCTCGGTCGGCGCCGACGCCTGGGAACTTGGCGCGGGGAACTTGATCGCGCTCGACGCCGGCGTCCGGCACGCCGTGCGGGCGGTCGAAGACGGCGCGTTTCTGCTGACGATCGCCTGGCCGGGCGGAAACGGGGCGTAGTGGCCGAGGACGTGGCGTGTCGCGCAGCCGACGCCGGCCGTCCCGGCCGAATGAGGACGAACTGCCGCGCCCGGCGCTACCGGATTCCCCGTCCGACCGGCTATGATTACCAACCTAAGGTTCATCCGCCTGCCGCCCTGGCGTTCGGGCCAGGGAGCGGCGTCACGCACGAGCCAACATCCGGAAAGCAGAGGACACGGCGCCAATGAAGATTCCCACATACGAAAATCTCGTCCCGATGGTGGTCGAAAGCACGAACCGCGGCGAGCGGGCGTTCGACATCTATTCCCGCCTGCTGAAAGATCGGATCATCTTCCTCGGCACTCCGGTCGATGATCAGGTCGCCAATCTGATCATCGCCCAGATGCTCTTCCTGGCGCACGAAGACCCGGAGCAGGACATCCGCCTCTACATCAATTCGCCGGGCGGCGTCGTCTATTCCGGGCTGGCCATCTACGATACGATGCAGATGATCAAACCGGACGTCGCCACGTTCTGCATGGGCATGGGCGCGAGCATGGCGGCGGTGCTCCTGGCCGGCGGCACGGCCGGCAAGCGGTTCGCCCTGCCGAATGCCCGCGTCATGATCCACCAGGGGTCGGCCGGCTTCCGCGGCGCGGTGCCCGACATCGAAGTCGTCGCCCGCGAAACGCTCTCGCTGACCACGAAACTGACCGAGATCATGGCCAACCACACCGGGCAGACGTTCGAAAAGGTCAAGCACGACACCGAGCGCGACTACTACATGACCGCGCAAGAAGCGAAAGAAT
>JAICJJ010000319.1 GCA_025928535.1 Thermomicrobiales bacterium | reverse complement strand
CGTTAGCCGGCAAGGAGCGTGTGGCAGGACAACGAGCAATCGCAGGAGTATTCCGATGGCAGTCAACGTCGCGACCGAGATCGGCTGCTCGTGCGTGTCGCCCGACGGGGGCGAACGCATCCGCATCTTCGACGAGGAAGTCGTCGTCAAGGTGGTCGGCGAAGAGACGGCGGGCGCGTATGCCCTCCTCTCGATGTCCGTCGCGCCGGGCGGCGGGCCGCCGCTGCACGCCCACCCGGGCAGCGAAACCGCCTACGTCCTGTCGGGTGAATTCGAGTTCACCCAGCGAACCGCCGCCGGCGTCTCGACCTTCCGCGCCGGTCCGGGCGCGGTCGTCCACGCCCCCGGCGGCGCGGCGCACCGCTTCGAAAACGTCGGCCCCGTGCGGGCGACGATGCTGCAGGTGCTGTCGCCGGAATTGGTGGCGTTTCTGCGCGAATTGGGCGAAGCCTTCCCGCCCGGCGCGCAGCCGAATCTGGAGACAATGCTCGCCATCAACGCGAAGTACGGCTCGGAATTGTTCTACGGCGACGCAGGCAGCCGCCCCGAGCCTTCGCTGCCAGAAGCGTCGAGCGCGCAAGCTCGTGCGCTCGCCTGGCGCTTCCAACAGGCGCACGACGCGCTGATGGCGACGCTCGAACGTTGCACGTCGGAGCAATGGCGGGCAGTCTGCGCCGACACGGGCTGGACGGTCGGGGTTCAGGCCCACCACATCGCGGAAGGCGAGGCGGCCATCAGCGGCGCGATCCGGCAGGCGGCCGAGGGGCAGCCGCCGGCGCCGATGTCGCCGGCATTGCTGGACGCGCTCAACGCCCGGCACGCCGAGGAATTCGCGTCCGTGACGAAAGCGGAGACGCTGGCGCTCTTGCAGCGCAACGCCGCGCAGGCAACCTCGATCTATCGCTCCCTGACCGACGCGCAACTCGAGCGGACGGCGACCTTCATGGCGGGCGGCCCTGCGGTCACTCTCGCCCAGGCGATCGAATACCAGGCGATCGACGAGATCGAACGCCACGGCGCGGCCATCCGCGAAGCGATGGGCGCCTGAACGCCGCAAGTCGGGGAGTCGGAGAGTCGGGAAGAACGCTTTACCGTCGTGCCGAGCTTGTTGAGGCATCTCGTTCTCTTCGGACAAGGACGACGAGATCCCTCGACTCCGCTCGGGATGACGATAGGACGGCGTCTCGGCTCCTCGACCTCCCGACTCCCCGACTGCGTCCAAATTGCCGCATTGACTCGCATCTAAGCCTGTTCTAAGGTACGCGGAACTTCACGGCGGCCGTCGGGCTCGCCACGGACTGGACGCAGCGAGGAGGCTGTGAATGGACGCGTTCACCACGCGCTGGGCAAAGACGCTCGCCGTTCTCCTGACCCTGGCGCTCGTCTTGCCGCTGGCGCTGACGCACGTGGTTTCGGCGCAGGGCGCCGAAAAGATCCTGCGGGTGCAACACCCCACCTATCCCGACATTTTCGATCCGCAGAAAAGTTCCTATTCCAACGAACTCGACGTACTCGCCCTCGCCTACGAGGGATTGACCCGCCTCGACACCAAGCAAAACACCGTGCCGGCGGCGGCCGAAAGTTGGAAATACAACGATGATGCGACCCAGATCACCTTCAAGCTGCGGCCGAATCTCAAATACAGCGACGGTTCGCCGCTGACGGCCGAAAACTTCCGCTACGCCGTCGAACGAACCTGCGATCCGAAGACGGCCGGCGAATACCAATCGATCCTCTTCCTGGTCAAAGGCTGCGAAGACTTCGCGGGCCTCGGCGGCGATCCGGACAACCCGACGCAATACACCGACGAGCAATACGAAGCGGCGCGGAAAGCGCTCGGCGTGCGGACGCTCGACGATCTGACGCTGCAGATCGACCTGACCGAGCCGGTTCCGTATTTCCACACGATCGCCTACACCTGGGTCTTCTACCCCGTCAAGAAAGAGATCGCCGACAAGGATCCGGATGGCTGGTGGAAGACGGCGGCCAACCATATCGGCAACGGGCCGTTCAAGATCACCGACATCGCGGAAGACCAGAAGATCACCTTCGCGGCCAACGACAATTACTGGCAAGGACGGCCGAAACTCGACGGCATCGAGTACGTCTATGTCAAGGATGCGGCGGTCGCGCTGCAAGCCTATGAAAGCGGCGATCTCGACATCGTTCAACTCGAGCCGCCGCAGATTCCGCAAGTGCAAGCCGATCCGACGTTGAGCAAGGCCTACCTCGCCTACCCGACCGCGTCGACCTACAACCTCAGTTTCAACCTGAAGCAGGCGCCGTTCACCGACAAGAAGATGCGCGAGGCGTTTTCCTACGCCTTCGACCGGGCGACCTATTGCAAGGAGATCCGCAGCGGCGATTGCCTGCCGACGCTGTCGTGGATCCCGGAAGGACTTCCCGGCTCGATCCAATCGGAAAAATATGGGTTCGACCCGGCCGCGGCGAAAAAGGCGCTCGCCGAATCGTCCTACGGCGGACCGGACAAACTGCCTGAAATCAAACTCTATTTCAACAGCGACCGCTCCGGCGCAACCGAACGGGCCGAATGGATCGCCGGCCAATATCGGGACATCCTCGGCGTCACCCTGACGTTGCAGCCGACCGACGGCACGACGCTGATCAGCCTCAACAAGGACAACGCCACCTATCCGCAGATGGAGGTCGGCGGCGGCTGGATCCAGGACTATCCCGACCCGCAAGACTGGCTCAGCGTCTACTGGACGTGCGATTCCACCTTCGCCAAGGACGTCGGTTACTGCAACGAGCAGTTCGACGCATTGACGAAGAAAGGCGACACGACGATCGATCCGCAGGAACGCCTGAAGTACTATCAACAAGCCGGCGAAATCTTGATCGATGACGTGCCGGGACCGTTCCTCTACAACCAGGCCAATACCGTGGTCATCAATCCGAAGGTGACCGGCTACACGCCGACCGCGTCGGAAAACGAATGGCCCGGCTACCTCGGCTCGCCAATGACGCTCGACAAGACCGGGTAGCGCCGATCGACGGCGACCGGCGGCAGCACCGCCGCCAGTCGCCGCCGCGCCGGCCACCCGCATTCCGCCGCCGAGAACGATCATGGCTGAGTTCATCGTTCGCCGCGTCATCTGGATCATTCCGGTCATCATCGTCGTGGCCGGCGTCACCTTCGTCCTGATGCATCGGGCGCCGGGCGGTCCGTGGGACCGAGACAAGACGCTGCCGGCGGTGACGATTCGCGCCCTCAACGCGGAATTCGGCCTGAACAAACCGCAATGGTTCAATCCGGACGCGGTAGGCCACGCCTGGGCCAGCGGCGAACGCAATCCGATCGCGCTTGGCGGCGCGCTGCTCGATTCCCAGTTTTTCAATTACCTGTTCGGCGTCGCCCGCTTCGATCTCGGCCCGTCGTATGCGTCGAAAGGGGCGGAAAGCGTTCAGGAGATCATCGCCGAGAAGTTCCCCATTTCGATGAAGATCGGCTTGATCGCGATCGTCTTTTCGGTGATCGTCGGCATGCCGCTCGGGGTGATCAGCGCGCTCCGCCAAAACACCTGGATCGACTATGCCAGCCTTTTCACCTCGACCCTCGGCATTTCCGTCCCGACGTTCGTCAGCGGCTTGCTCTTGCTGATCTTCCTCAGCCAGCGCTTCAATTATTCGCCGATCCGCGACCCATCGGAGTGGGCAGGTTTCGGCCGCGCCTACATCCTGCCCGGCATTGTGCTCGGCCTCGGCACGATGTCGTACATCGCGCGGCTGACCCGGACCTCGATGCTCGAAATCAAACGGCAGGACTACATCCGGACCGCTCGCGCCAAAGGATTGGCCAACGGCCAGGTGGTCGGCCGGCACATGCTCCGCAACGCGATGATTCCGATCGTGACCATCCTCGGGCCGGCGGCGGCCGACCTCGTGACCGGCTCGATCATCATCGAATCGATCTTCGGCGCGCCGGGGCTCGGCCGCGAATTCGTCGATTCGATCGGCAAACGCGACTACTCGGTGATCATGGGCACGGCGATCTTCTACGCCGTCCTGATCGCCGCCGCCAATGTGCTGGTCGATCTGAGTTACGGCTTCATCGATCCCCGCATCCGGGCCCGGCGCTGACGCGGGTTGCCGAGGAAGGAGCACGCCGTGGCGTCGGCCGCCGCATCCCAACGCAACGCTCCCGCCGCCCACGCGCGTCCGACCGTCTCGCTCGACGCCCTGACCGCCGGCCGCGCCCCGCGCAGCCTCTGGAGCAACGCCTGGCGGCAATTCCGCCGCAACAAGTTGGCGATGACAGGGCTCGTCTATCTCGTCGTGCTCGCCTTCGTCGCCATCTTCGCCCCGGCCATCGCGCCGCACAACCCGGTCCAGAGCGATCTG
>JAICJJ010000313.1 GCA_025928535.1 Thermomicrobiales bacterium | reverse complement strand
CCGAACGGCGCAAGCGGTAGCCGAGTTCCGGCTCGTCGCGCGGGCGCCCTTCGGCCGGCCGAAAGTGAAACCAGCCGAGAAACGCGCCGGTTGCTTGCTCGATCGCCGCCCAGAAGCCGTACCCCTCGAAGCGGTCGTAATACGCGAGCCACGCCGGCAGGATGTCGTCGCGAATTTCCGTGAGCGGCGTCGCCCGACCGCCGGTGATGAAGCGCATCACCGCCGGATCGCTGTCCAGGTCAACCAGCAATTCCAGATCGTCGGCCTTGAACTGGCGCAAGATCAGCCGCTCGGTTTCGAGAAAGACGCGCACGGGACGCCTCCTGAGTCGGCGAGTCGGCAAGTGACGGGTCGAGGAGTCGAGAAGGCGAGGAGATGGATGTATTTGGCTGTTTGATGCTCCCCCGTGAACTCGAACTGGCGCTATCCCCGCTCGCCGACCGCCTCCGGCACGCCCAGGACGAAATCGGCGAGGGCCGTCAAGGTCGGCACGGCCGGGACCGGGCTGTCCGGGTGGCGGCCGTAGCGGTCGAGCAGCACGGCGCGCATCCCGACGCCGAGGGCGCCGACGATGTCCGATTTCGGCTGGTCGCCGATGTGCAGCGTGTCGGCCGGAGCGACGCCGAGGGGATCGAGGGCGGCGTGGAAGGTGCGGGGGTCCGGTTTTTCGTAGCCGACGAGCGCCGACGTCACGATCAGGTCCATGCGGTCGGCGAAGGCGAAATGGACGCAGATCGACGTCACGTCGTAGTCGGCATTGGAGACGACCGCCGTCTTGACGCCATGCGAGCGGAGCCGCAGCAGCGCCGGCATGACGTCGTCGAACAACCGATAGTGACGATAGTCCGCGACTTCGTCGAATTCCGACAGGTAGGCGGCGCGGACCGCCTGCGTCGTCGCCGCATCGTGCGGCAAGCCGGCCGCTTCGAGCCAGCGCCGCAGCAATTCGCGGCGAAACGCTTCCCGTTCGGCGAACGGCCGCTCCCGAATCGGCACGCGGCCGTTCTCGACGGTGAAAAAGTCTTCGCCGATCGCGTCGGCATCGCGGAGGATGGCGGGATCGGCGTCGATGCCGACCGCCCGGCAGGCGACGACCAACCGTTCCCAGCGGGGCGGGCGCAATTCGATCAACGTATCGTAGAGATCGAACGTCACCAGGCGAATCGGAGCAATCAGGTCGGGCATCAGGCGGGCGTCGCTCCTCCAGGGGCGAACATGCGGCCGAGCGGCGTGGCCGCGCGGCAGAAAATGCGACCCTACCACAGGCGGCGGATCACGGTCTGCCGGCGGGCGACGATGAACCGGATCGAGAAGGGACGTGTGCGAGGCGATGGGCGAGCAACGATGGCACATCACGTTTCACGGCGGCGCGCATGGGCGCGACCGGAACAACATGCACGCCTACGCGCTCGACGGCGCGCCGCTCGGCTCGGTCCTCGACGCCGATCTGCCCCATCACGTCCGCCTGCGCGAATTGCGCGGGTTCGAGATCGGCCCGGACGGCTTGCTCTACGTCGCCAACGCCGCCAAGGCGCGCAGCCAGATTCTCCGGTTCGCCGGCTCGCCTGACCGGCATGGCCAGCATCGCTTCGTCGATGTCTTCACCGAAGGCCATCGAGACAATTCCGGGCTGGAGCATCCGTTCATGGTCGCCTTCGGCCCGGACGGCCATCTCTACGTGCCGAGCCAGGACACCCGCGTCGTCACCCGCTACTACGGCCCGGCGGCGCGGGAGGGAGCGCCCGGCGCGCCGATGCCGCGTCCGCCGGCGTTGCGCGACATCCCGGACGATGACCTCCATCCAGGAACGTTCGTGGCGTCGGTCCGTCACGCGCCCGGCGGCGTTCGGGCTGTGCGCTCGGCCCGGTTCGCGGCGGACGGCCGTCTGTATGTCGCCGATCCGAAAGCGAACCAGATTCGGCAATACGACGGGACGACCGGCGCCTTGTTGCGCGAATTCGCCGATCCGGCGCTCGTCACGCCGATCCATCTCCTGCCGCTGCCAGGCAAGGGCCGCATTCTCGTCGGTAGCCGGGACACCCACGCCGTGCTGGCGCTCGATCCGGCGACTGGCTCGTTCGCGACCGTGGTGTCCCCGGGCGCGGGCGGTTTGCGCGCGCCAGCGGGCCTCGCGCTCGGCCCGGATGGCGTGCTCCATGTCGCCAGCCGCACCGGCCGCGCCGTGCTCCGCTTCGATCTGGCGACCGGCGAGCCAGCGGGACCGTTGCTGCGCGACTTGCAGGACGAGCCGGAATTCATCGCCTTGGTCGGCTGAATCTGTCCGCCGTTGCGCTCGCCGCCCGCTGGTGGAGAATGGCGCGGGCTGTCGCGCCGGGCGGCAGGCGTTGGAGAAGGGAACGGCCGGTGGGCATCGGAACGAATCAGGACAAGCTCGTCCAGGTCGCGGTCGTCGGGCAGATCGCGCCGCAGGAATTCGAGTACGGTTGGACCGCGCCCTATCTGATTTCGCACACCGGGTCGCCGCTGATCGTGCCGGGCACGGGCGGCATCACCTACAACGTCCGGGTCGGCGACCGCATCGCCGGGCTCGTCGGCGATCACATCGAGCCGGCGGTCTCGGCGCGCAACCCCGATCCGCGGGCCAATGGCGGGTTCAACATCCTGTCCTGCGTCGGCAACGAAGCGACGGTCGTCAGCGGCGACGCGAAAGGGGCGACCGGAGTCGTCATCGGCACCCATGGCGGGATCGAGCACGTGATGATCGACTTTCCGGACGCCGACCTGGCGAAGATGGTCATCGGCGACCGGATTCAGGTGCGGGCCTGGGGCGTCGGCTTGCGGGTCGACGATTTTCCGGACGTCCGCTGCACCGGGCTGGCGCCCGATCTGTTCGCCCGTTGGGTGACGGAAACACGCGACGGCAAACTGGTCGTGCCGGTGGCGAAAATGGCGCCGGCGGCGATCATGGGGAGCGGCCTCGGCCGGAACAACGTGGCGCGCGGCGACTACGACATCACCCTGTTCGACCCAGCGATGGTCGAAGAATATGGGCTGGACGACCTCAGGTTCGGCGATTTCGTCGCGATTCTCGACGCCGACGCATCCTACGGCCGTCACTATTTCGCCGGCGCGGTCTCGGTCGGGATCGTCGTCCATGGCGATTCGTACGTCGCCGGCCACGGTCCGGGCGTGACCGGCTTGCTGACCTCGCGTCAGGGCGAGATCCTGCTCGTCTTCGATCCCAAGGCGAACATCGCGGATCTGCTCGGGTTGCGCTGACAGGGCAGGCGAGCGGGCGTCGGCTTCCCACAGTCATTCTGAGCGAAGTCGAAGGATCCCGTCGTTCGCTGATGGAAAGAACGAGATGCCTCGACAAGCTCGGCATGACGAAGCAGCTCTGGGGCGCGTCGCCGCGCCTCTTGACACGTGTCAACAATTCCGATATTTACCCGTGTCCTGTGAGGTCGTGGCGTCGAGGAGGGCCGCCGCATGACCGACGCGCAAACGCGCAAACGCCGCCCAACCCAGGCCGATGTCGCCCGGCTCGCCGCCGTTTCGCGGCCGGTCGTCTCGTACGTGCTGAGCGGCGATCCGCTGGTGCCAGTGGCGCAGGAAACGCGCCGGCGCGTCCTCGCCGCCATCGCCGAACTCGGCTACGTGCCGGATCATTCCGCGCGCAGCCTCCGACGCGGCAAGACCTCCACCATCGCCGCCATCATCCCCGACATCACCAATCCGTTCTATCCGGCGTTCATCCGCGGCATTCAGGACATTGCCGAAGGGCACGGCTTCGACGTCATCGCCTACAACACCGACGGCGAAATCGAAAAAGAGCGCAAGGGACTACGCGCCGCGCTTGCCGGCCGGGCAGACGGCATCATCATCACGCCCTTTCGAGTACCTCACGACGAACTGGAAGCGATCGTCGCCCACGGCACGGCGGTCGTCACCCTCGGGCAGCGCGTTCAACCGCCGCGAACGCTGCCGGTCGACAATCTCTTCGTCGACAACGCCGCCGCCGCCCGCGCCGCCGTCGCCTACTTGATCGAACGGGGCCATCGTCGCATCGGCATGGTTGCCGGCAAGGAAGGAACGCCGCCGCGCGACATGCGCGTTCGCGGCTATGCCGAGGCGCTGGCGCAGCGCGGCGAAACGGTCGATCGGCTGCTCGTCCGGGCCGGCGATTTCACGGTCGACGCCGGCCGCCTCGCCGCGGCCGAATTGTTGCGGTTGCCCGAACCGCCGACCGCCATCTTCGCCGCCAACGATCTGATGGCGATGGGGGTGATGTTCGCCGCCCGCGCGGCCGGCTTCCGGATTCCGGACAATCTCGCGGTTGTCGGTCTCGACGACATTCCGGCGGCGGCGCTGGTCGAGCCGCCGCTGACCACCATCGCCCAATATCCCGCCCAACTCGGCCGCCGCGCCGCCGAGTTGATGTTCGACCGACTCAACGGCGCGGCGCCGGCGGAGAGCCGGCAAATCGAAATGCCGTT
>JAICJJ010000279.1 GCA_025928535.1 Thermomicrobiales bacterium | reverse complement strand
ATCAGCATCAGACCGAGCCGCGGCGCGAGCCGATTGGCCTGGGTTCCTTTGCCGGAGCCCTGCGGCCCCATCAAGATGACATGCATGTCGCTTCCTGTGCACGGCCCGGACATGCGTCGCCGCGTCCGTGCCGCCCGCTTCGTCCGATCACCGGATGAAGCCTTCGTAGTTGCGCATCATCAATTGCGCTTCGAGTTGCCGCATCGTGTCGATGGCGACGCCGACCACGATCAACAACGACGTCGCGCTCAGCAGCAAGGTGTTGACGCCGGTCAATTGCGCCGCGAAAAACGGCATGATCGCCATGATCCCGAGAAAGACGGCGCCGACGAGCGTAATCCGCGTCAACACCTTGGTCAGGTAGATCGCCGTGTTTTTGCCCGGCCGCACGCCCGGAATGAACGCGCCTTGTCGTTGCAACGTCTCGGGGATCTTTTGCTGCTGGAAGATCACCATCGTGTAGAAGTAGGTGAACCCGACCACCATCAGGAAGTAGACGATGTTGTACTGGAAGGTGTTCGGACTCATCGCCTGCGCCAGCGCCGCGGCGAAATCGCGCAACCACGACACGCTCGATGTCGCCAGAAACTGCGCGATCATCCCCGGAAAGACCATGATGCTGACCGCGAAGATCAGCGGAATCATCCCCGCCGAATTGACCTTCAGCGGGATGAACGTCGTCGATCCGCCATATTGCCGCCCGGCGCGGACGCGCTTGGCGTAGTGCACCGGAATCCGGCGCGTTCCTTCGTTGATCAGCACGATGCCGACAATCGTCACCAGGCCGATGATCGCGAAGAGGATCAGGCTCATCACGTTGGTCGAACTGGAGCCGCCGCCGAGGAGCCCGGCGAGCGCCCCCGGCAGCGAGGCGACGATGCCGCCGAAAATGATGATCGAGACCCCGTTGCCGACGCCGTTTTCGGTGATCAACTCGCCGATCCAGACCAGCAGCATGGTGCCGGCGGTCATCGAGAAGAGCAGCGCGATGCTCGGAATCAGGGTTTGACGGTCGAACAACCCGAAATTCGACAACAACGTGCCGCCGTTCGGGCTCGGCGTGCGGGAAAAGAGCAACGCCTGGCCGTACCCCTGCAGCAACGCGAGCGGCACGGTCAGCCAGTGGGTGATCTGGTTGATCTGATTCCGCCCCTGCTGCCCTTCATTCGAGAGATCGTTCAGGCGCGGAATCACCGGCGTCAGCAACTGCATGATGATCGACGCCGTGATGTAGGGATAGACGCCGAGGGCGACCACCGAGAAGTGCTGCAGTCCGCTGCCGGAAAAGAGATTGAGCATGCCGAGCAATTGGTTGTTCTGCACGTAATCCCGCAGCGCCGCGCCGTTCACGCCCGGCAGCGGGATCGACGCGACGAAGCGAAAGATGATCAGCATGCCGAGCGTGAACAGGATCTTCCGCCGAAGATCCGGAATCTTGAATGCGTTCAGGACCGCCTGGAGCATGGGATCACGCCTCCGAGGACGCTCCCGCCGCGGCGAGGGCTTCCTTCCGGCTCGGACCGCCAACCTTGCCGACGCGCGCTTTCTTCAGTTCGCGATTCAGCGGCAACTGACGGCTGCGCGGCCGGGCGCTGACCCAGCGGTCAGTCCGCTCGAGCGTCGTCACAGTGCCGCCGGCGGCATGAATCCGCTCCGCCGCGCTCGCGGAAAACGCATGCGCTTCCACGTCGACCGCTTTCGTCAGTTCGCCGTCGCCGAGGATTTTGACCGGAAATTCCAGCCCCCGGGTGACGCCGCGCTCGACCAATACGGCCGGCGTGATCGGTCCGCTGACCGCCAATTCTTCGAGTCGGCTCAGATTGACCACGGCCCATTGCGTCTTGTAGATGTTGGTGAAGCCGCGCTTGTACGGCAGGCGCTGCTGAATCGGCAATTGCCCGCCTTCGAAGCCGCGTCCCGCGCTCGGCCCGGATCGGGCCTTCTGGCCTTTCGTGCCGCGGCCGGCGGTCTTGCCGGACCCGCTGCCGTGGCCCCGCCCCAATCGCTTTTTGGATTTCGTCGACCCCGGATTCGGCCGGAGATCGTCAAGGGTCATTGGCATCGTCGCTATCCTCGGGCGCCGCGTCGGCCTTCGCCGCCAGTCGCCTCGACGGAGCGAACCACGCCGGTCGTCACGCGCCGGCTTCGTCCGCTCCCACGGGTTCAACATTCACCAGGTGACGGATTTTCTGGACCATGCCCCGAATCGAGGGGTTGTCCTGCCGCACCACCGTCTGATGGAGACGGCGCAGCCCCAGCGATTTGACGGTCCGCTCCTGATCTTCGGGGCGGCCGATCGTGCTGCGGATCAACGTGATCCGGAGCATTCCCGACGCGCCGGTCTGCTGAGTCTCGGTCATGATTGCTCACCTCGCCGCGGCCGTCCGCCGCCGCGCGGTCCGCGGCCGCCCGGTCCCTGCTGCTCGCCCGGTTTCGGGCCGCCCATCACCGGCCGTTGCGCCGACGCCACGACCGCCTGATTCGACGACTTGCGGCGAACGACCTGCCGCCGCTGCCGCCGTCGCGCGACTGCTTCGGCCGATTCGAGTTGCTGCAGCGCCGCCAGCGTGGCGCGCACCACGTTGACCGGGTTGTTGCTGCCAAGCGACTTCGTCAGGATGTCCTTGATGCCGGCCGCCTCGACCACCGCGCGCACCCCGCCGCCGGCGATGACGCCGGTGCCGGGCGCCGCCGGCTTGAGCAGCACCCGCGAGGCCCCGAACGATTCCTCGACTTCGTGCGGAATCGTCGTGCCTTCCAGGGGCACCTGGATCAGCCGCTTCTTGGCGGCCTCGACCCCTTTCCGGATCGAATCGGGCACCTCGCCCGCCTTGCCGATCCCGGCCCCGACGCGACCCTTGCCGTCACCGACGACAATGATGCTGCCGAAACTGAAACGCCGGCCGCCCTTGACGACTTTCGCGACGCGGTTGATCTGGACGAGGCGTTCCTCGAATTCGCTGCCGCCGTCGTCATCCGACCGCCGCCGTGGCCCGCGGTCGCCTCGATCTCGTCGATCCATCGTGTACTCCATCGCTCGTCCCGCGCCACGCGAATGCGGCGCGAGGCGTTAGAACTCCAACCCGGCTCCGCGCGCCCCGTCGGCGACCGCGCGCACCCGTCCGTGATACAAAAAGCCGCCCCGATCGAACACGACCGTGCCGATGCCGGCTTCTTTCGCCCGCTCGGCGACGACTTCGCCAACCACCTTGGCGCGGGCCGTCTTGGTCGCGCCGTCGCCGGCGCGCTCGCGCACCGATGATTCGAGATCGCTCGCCGCAACCAGGGTGCGGCCGACGGTGTCGTCGATCACCTGGGCGTAAATGTGCGCCGACGACCGAAAGATGTTGAGCCGGGGGCGCTGGCCCGTGCCGCTGACCTTCGCTCGCACCCGCACGTGGCGCCGCTTCCGGGCGGAAAGTGGGCGTCGGTATTTGAGTCGCATGCCTCGATCTCCCAGCGTGTCCGGCGTCGGCCCTGACCAAGTGCGTCAGAGCCGCCCATCCGCGCTACTTCTTGCCGGCTTTCCCGGTCTTGCCCGCTTTCCGCCGCACCACTTCGCCGGCGTAGCGAATCCCCTTGCCCTTGTACGGTTCGGGTGGCCGCACGCGGCGAATCCGCGCCGCTTCCTCGCCGACCGCCTGCTTGTCGATCCCGGAGACCGACAGCCGGACGTTGCCATCGACCGCAAACGCGATCCCGTCCGGCGGCGTCATCCGCACCGGATGGGAAAACCCGACGGTCAGGACCAGCGTCTTGCCGTCCATCGCCGCGCGGTAGCCGACGCCCTGGATTTCCAGATTTTTCGTATAGCCCTGCGTGACCCCGACCACCATGTTGTTGAGCAAGGTTCGGGTCAGTCCGTGCAGCGATCGCTGCTCACGGTCGTTGTTCGCCCGGGCGACGCTGACCGTGCCGTCTTCCTTCGTCAGCGTCAATTCCGGGCTGAAGGCCGAGTTCAGTTCGCCTTTCGGGCCTTTGACCGTCACGACGTTGCCGTCGGCGATATCGATCGTGACGGTGTTCGGCACGGTGATCGGCTTCAATCCAATTCTCGACATGGCCATTCCCCTCCGCGACCCGCCGCGCCGCCTTCGGTCGCCCGTCGGCGCGGGTTCGCGTCGCCTAGAAAACGGTGCACAACACCTCGCCGCCGATGCCGCGCCGCCGCGCCTCGTAGCCGGTCAGGACGCCTTGCGGCGTGCTGACGATGGCGATGCCGAGGCCGCTGCGAACGCGCGGAATGTCGTCCTTGCCGGCGTAGACCCGCAAGCCAGGCTTGCTGACCCGCTTGATCTCCTTGATCGAATGCTTCTTGTCCGCGCCGTAGCGCAAATTGACCACCAATTTGTTCTGAGGTCGCTGCTCCACGACGTGAAAATTCTCGATATAGCCTTCTTCTTTCAGAATGTGAGCGATCGCGACCAGAACTTTCGTCGACGGCATCGTCGTTTCCGACTGCCGCGCCATTCCCGCATTGCGGATCCGGGTCAGCATATCGCTGATTGGATCGTTGACACTCATTCGCGCTTCTCCCGAACCCCTGATCGAGGCCGAATCGTCTCGGCGTGCCGGATGTCCGCTACCAACTCGACTTGGTGACGCCGGGCAACCGCCCGACCGACGCCAACTCGCGGAAGCAAATGCGGCAGACGCCGAATTTCCGCATGTAGGCGCGGCTGCGGCCACAGAGGCGGCACCGGTTGACGTGGCGCACCTCGTACTTCGGCGGTTTCTGTGATTTGACGATCAATGACTTTTTCGCCATCTGTCCGTTCTCCGTGGCCGCTTGCCGGCCGTTCCTTACCGCTGTTCGGTGCGGGCGAACGGCATACCCAGCAGCGCCAGGAGCCGACGGCCCTCT
>JAICJJ010000534.1 GCA_025928535.1 Thermomicrobiales bacterium | reverse complement strand
ATCGGCTCGGGTTCGGCTAGGGAGCGCCGCCATGGGGACGGCCAGCAGGGCGGCCACCACCTGGCGGCGGTCGGACAGCGCCAAGCCGCGAGTCCAGCAATCGAAGCGCGTCGGTTCCATCAGAACTCCTGCGACCCGACGTGGGCCGATCGGCGCATCAGGTGATTCAGGCGAGCCGGCAGAAGGATAGGCCACGCGATGCGCTTGTCAAGTTGATTTGCCTGATGCGCCAGCGACGGCGCCTCACACCTCCGACATCGATTCCCATAGCCCTCATCCTTGCAATTGGGAAAGCCGGTTTGACGCCTACCTCTGCGAGATGAGACTCCAGACAAGGGCCGAATACTTACGCTTTGGGCCTCAATTTCGCTGACCGGCAACATCCGGCACGATTTGTCAACTCGTCCCAACGATCGGATCCATCTTTCTCAGCCTCGGCCATCAATCAATCGACGGCCGGCCCGGCCTGCGCAGATTTCGGACCGCCCCGCGGCGCCAAGACCCGCCACAGCATGAGGGGGGGCGACCGCTTGTCGCCACGGCGCACGTTGATGCAATAAACGTTGAAGCAGTTGAAGCAGAAGACACAACATCACCGTCGCAGGGTCGGCGTCGTTGCGGCGCACGCCGGCTGTGGTCGGGTGCGATGCCACGACCGTTGCCGCGGACGGGCGAAACGTCGGCAGGGGAAGGGGAAGGGACCGATTCCCCGCGCCAATCAATGGACGCGGCGGCGATCCTTGCGAATCCGGAGTATATCGGGAATGGAGATGCCGCAGTCGCTCATCTTGATCGCCTAATCGTTCATTGGGACCGCCGTCAGGTGGTTCGAGGCTCCTCAACCCGGTACACTTGAGCGTCGTACTTACGTTGTCCCCGATGCGGTCGATCGCACATTGCCGCCCGACGCCCTGGCCGAACCGCCGTCGCGGGACCATCGAACCAGGCGGTCCAGGCGGATTGCCGCGCCGCATACATTACGGAAAGATTGCCGATGCCGACCCGTTCCCCACGCCGCCCCGAGACGCCGGAAGAGGCGATCAGCCTCGTCGAGGGCGCGGTGGCCGAGGCCCCCGCCGCGGCTCCCAAACCCCGCGCGCCGCGCGCCCCGAAAACGCGCAAGGAACCGAAGCGCCGCCCTGTCCTGCTGCCGGTGCTGGTGGTGGAAGAGACGGTGCTCTTGCCGCACATGTCGATTCCCTTCCCGATCGAAGACGACGAAGCGGCGATGGTGATCGACCGCGCGACGCGGATGGACCCGCGCTACGTCCTGGTGCTGACCGAGCGGGCCATCGCGCCGGCGGCGGACGAAGCGCCGGCCGAATTGCTCGACGAACACGATCCGGAATTGCGCGCCCTCCTCGCCGACACGATCGCCCAGCAAGCCGCGGACGGCGGCGAGCAGTGGGCGCCGGACGAAGCGCTCGACGGCGTCGCCTACGAACTCTGCCCGGTCGGCGTCATCGCCGAGGTCGGGCAACGCATCTCCCGGCCGGGCGGCCACGCCCACGTCATCTTGCAAGGCGTCGCCCGCGGCGTCGTCGAATCGCTCGTCCAGCAAGAGCCGTATCTCGTGGCGCGGGTCACTCGCCACGACGATCCGGTCCAGAGCGGCGCCGACGCCGAAACGGCGATGACCGCCGTCCTGGAGCAGGTCGAAAACTACATCAGCCTGCTTCCCAACGTGCCGGAAGAAGTGCTGACGATGGTGCGCGGCGTCGACGAGCCGGGCTGGCTGGCCGACCTGATCGCCTTTTCCCCGGAATTCACTTCCGACCAGCGGCAGGAATTGCTCGAAATTCTCGATCCCGCGCCGCGCCTGCGCCGCCTCAGCGTGATGGTGCAAAAGCGGCTCAACGTCCTCAACCTGCGCCAGCAAATCCAGTCGGAAGCGCAGGCGGGGATGGACAAGCAGCAGCGCGAGTACTACCTGCGCGAACAACTCCGGGCGATCCAGAAGGAACTGGGCGAAGGCAGTTCGGAAGCGGTCGTCGCCAACGAGTTGCTGGAAAAGATCGACGCGGCCGGGATGCCAGAGGAAACCAGGGCCAAAGCGCTCGTGCAGGTCGAGCGGCTGGAACAGCAGCATCCCTTTTCGCCCGAAATCGGCGTCATCCGCGGCTATCTCGAATGGCTGATCGATCTGCCGTGGGCGGTCGAAACCGAAGACCGGCTCGATCTGACCGAAGCCGCGGCCGTGCTCGAAGCCGACCACTACGGCCTCGACAAGGTCAAGGAGCGGATTCTCGAATTCATCGCCGTCCGCAAACTGGCCGGCGACCGACTCCGCGCGCCGATCCTCTGCTTCGTCGGCCCGCCCGGCGTCGGCAAGACGAGCCTCGGCCGCTCGATCGCCCGCGCCATCGGCCGCAACTATGTCCGGATGTCGCTCGGCGGCGTCCGCGACGAAGCCGAAATTCGCGGCCACCGCCGGACCTACGTCGGCGCGATGCCGGGGCGGGTGATCAAGGCGCT
>JAICJJ010000136.1 GCA_025928535.1 Thermomicrobiales bacterium | reverse complement strand
CCCATGTCGTCGGCCCAGGCGATGAAGTGGACGTTCGGGAACGCCATCGTCCAGCCGCAGACGACGAAACCGAAGGCGAGACACCAGAAATCGAAGGAGCGGAGCGCCCGGCCGAGCGTCACGCCGTCGCCCGTCGCGACGCGTTCCTCCGTCGTTTTCGGCCCCGGGGCGTCGCGCAGGAAGATCAGCCCGATTGGAACCATGCCAGCCAGCAGCGCGATCGCCAGCAGGCGGTACGTCGTTTCCCAGGACGTGCGCGTCAGAATCCAGGTCGCGACCGGCACGATGAGCAACTGGCCGAAGGCGGACCCGGAGGTGGCGATCGACATCGCCGCGCCGCGTTTGGCGTGGAACCAACGGCTGACGAGCGCGGCGGCGTTGACGGGGCTGGTCGCGGCGAGGCCGATCGAGACGACGACCCCGTAGATCAGGTAGACCTGCCAGAGTTGCGTCGCCCGCGAGAGCGGCAGCAGGGAGAGACCGAGGAGCGCGCAGCCGCCGACCAGCATGCGCTTCGGGCCGACCCGGTCGACGAGCAAGCCGACCGCCGGTTGGAAGATCGACAGGACGAGCATGCCGACCATAACCGCGCCGGTCAACGACGCGCGATCCCAGCCGAATTGTTCCGACATCGGCTTGAGGACGACGCCGAAGAGGAAGCGGGCGCCGCTGGCGACGGTCAGCATGACCGTCAGCGCGGCGACGACGACCCAGCCGTAAAAGAACCCGCACCGACGACCGCCGGGTTGGCCGTCGCCTCAGGTGCGCGCCGGTTTCGGCCGGTCGGGCTGGATTAGCCGATTGCCCGTTGTCAGCGCCATTCGCCGTCGCTCCCGTTGGCCCCGATCTGGCCGCGTTCCCTCCTTGCGGCCGTCGCGAACGGATGATACTCCGGAATCCGCTCTCGAAAATTCGCGAATGGATGAGCAACGCATCCCCCGAGCGAAGTCGAGGGAATTCGCCGTGCCTGACGACAAACCACGAGATGGCTCGACCAGTGTTCAGACCGGAGAGATGGGTGACGGTGGGGTTCGGCATGACGGGAAGCGTTGACAAGCCGCGCCTCGACTCCTCGACTCCTCGACTCGTGCTTGCCGACTCGCCGACTTCGCCGCGGTTGACACCACCTGCCGCTGCCGGTAGGCTGCGCTGCCACGACGCTCCCGAATTCGCTCCGCCTTCGCGCGGTCCGGCCCGGCGCCGCCGCGCTCCACGACAGGAGATGCGGTGGAAATCGGGCTCTTTCTCGAATCGACCGGCTTGCCGACGCTCGACGAGGCGATCGACCGCGCGGCGAGCGCCGGCATCACCCGCGTCGAGATGACGACCGGCGGTCAGGCCGACCATCCCTATCTGGACCTCGATCGCCTGCTCGCCAGCGAAGCGGCCCGCCGCGAATTGCTGACCAAACTCGCCGGCTACGGCATGCGTTTTTCCGCCTTGAACGCCAGCGCCTTTCCGCTCCACCCACGACTTGGCCCGGCGCACGCGGAAGTCATTCGCGGGACGATCCGGCTCGCTGGGCTGCTCGGGGTCGATCGCGTCGTCGTCCAGTCGGGCGTCGGCGGCGACGCGCCCGGATCGGGGGCGCCGAATTGGGTCGTCTATTCCTGGCCGCCGGAAATGCTCGACATCGTCCGGCGGCAATGGGACGACTGCATCGCCCTTTGGCGCGACCTGGGAGCGGACGCGATCGCCAACGGCGTGACGAAACTTTGCTTCGAGTTGCACGCGCTCAACCTCGCGCACAACGTGCCGACGCTGCTCCATCTGCGGGAAGCAGTCGGCGAGGTCATCGGCGTCAATTTCGATCCGAGCCATCTGATGTGGCAGGGGATGGACATCCCCGCCTGCGTCCGCGCCTTCGGCCCGGCGATCTATCACGTCCACGTCAAGGACGTCGCCATGCATCCGGGCAATCTGGCGTTGACGGGGGTGCTCGATAGCCGGCCCGAGGTGTCGTTCCACGAGCGGCCCTGGACATTTTGCACGCCCGGCTTCGGCCACGACGCGATCTGGTGGCGGGAATTTTTCGTCGCGCTCAACGACGTCGGCTACGACGACGTCGCGAGCATCGAAAACGAAGACCCGTACCTGCCCGGGTTCGCCGGCGTCGAGCGGACGATCGGCTTTTTGCGGCAAGTGTTGTAGCGCGGAGAAGATCAGATGCGCATTGGCGTGATCGGATGCGGCAACGTCGCGGTCAGCGGACACTTGCCGGCGATGGCGGCGACCGAAGGGATCGAGGTCGTCGCCGTCGCCGACCCGACGCTGGGCAACCTGGCGGCCGCCGCGGATGTCGCCGGCCTCGGCCTGGCTGGACAGCACGCCGACTGGCGCGATCTGGTGGCGCGAAACGACCTCGATGCGGTCGTGATCGCCACGCCGCAGAAATTCCGACCTGAAATCGCCATCGCCGCGGCCAACGCCGGCTCGCATCTGATGCTGGAAAAGCCGTTGTCGCTGGCGCCGGCCGACGCCTGGGCGATCGCCGAAGCCGCGGAGCGGAATGGCGTCGTCGCGGCGACCAACCACAATTACGTCTTCATGCCGGTGTACCGCTCGATCAAGGACGTCGTCACGAGCGGCGAAATCGGCGCGCCCGAATTGGCGGTCCTCAATTTCATGGGTGTCGAAGACCGGCCGGGCGCCGCCGCCTACGCGCCGCGCTGGCGCCACGCCACGGCGGAAGCGGGCGGTGGCGTCCTGATGGACATGCTCCATGCCGTCTATCTCGGCAACTGGCTAATGGGCGAGGAACCGGTCGCCGTCTCGGCGACGATCGACCGGCGGCTGGAAGGCGACGGCGACGTCGAAGACCTCGCGCTCGTCCGCTACCGCTACCCGAGCGGCAATGTGCTGATCAACATGGCCTGGGGCGTTGGGCCCGGCGGCGTCGAAATCACCGGCACGGCGGGGCGTCTGATCTCGATCAACGAGGGATTCGGCACGCATCCGTTCGTGCCGGCGGACCGGATCGTCGTCGTCGGCGAAGGGGGGGAGCGGACGATCGTGCCGGAGCCGCCGGCGGCGTTCGGTTTCGCCGCGGTCTACGCCGATTTTCGCGACGCCGTCGCCGCCGGCCGGCCACCGATGTCGAGCGCCACGAGCGGAGCGCGAGTGCTGGAAGCGGTCGTCGGCGCCTACGCCGCCGGGGCGCTCGGCCGCGAGATCGCGCTGCCGCTCGCCCCGGACGATCCGGTCTATCAGCGCGGAGCGGCCGGCATCGGCGCGCTCGATCTTCCGCCCGATTCGCCGGTTTTGCGGCGGGGCATGTTCGGCGTGCCGGCGGCGGGCTGACCCGCGTCGTTTGCAAGGCTCGATCCGGGAGGCGCGACCAACGAAAGGAGGCGGCCGGTTCGGCTGGAACAGTGCCTTCAGATTGGCGCCGGACGTCGTGGTTCGGCGCGGTTCGGACGGACTCGGACATGGAGGACACGACGATGCAAGACGAGTCGATCGCGAAGGACGGCGGCGCGTCGCGGCTGAACCGCCGGACGCTGTTGAAAGGATCGGCGGCCGCGGGCGCCGCCGTCGCGCTCGGTCCGATCTCGAAACGATCCGCATTCGCCGTTCCCGCCTATCTGCAAGGGACCAACATCGTCTTCGCCATCACCAATGACAACGCACCCCAGGTGCAGCCGCTCCTCGACGATTACTCGAAGAAAAACAACGTCTCGATCGAAGTTCAGCCAAACCCCTACGCCGGCTTGCAGCAAAAGTTGACCCTGGCCTTGACGCAAGGCACGGGCGACTACGACGTCGTCTCGATGGACGACCCCTGGATGCCGCAATTCGCCGGCGGCAAGTTCCTGATGAACTTGCAGGACCTGATGGACAAGAAGGGGATCAAGCCCGATCCCGACTTCATCCCCGAACTGCTGGCGCTCGGCGACTTCCCGAAAGGGACCGGCTTGCGCGGCATCCCCTGGGTCGGCAATGTCCAGGTCTTCGCCTGGCGCAAGGACGTCATCGACGACCTGAAACTCGAGACGCCGAAGACGTGGGACGACGTATTGGCGGCGGCGAAGGCGATCACCGACGCCAAAAGCGCCAGCGGCCTCTACGGCATCGGGCTGCGTGGCATAGCCGGCAACGACGCGGCGACGAGTTTCCTGCCGGTGCTGCGCGGCTTCGGCACCGATCTCTTCAACGACAAGTGGCAGCCACAGCTCGAAACCGACGCGGCGAAGAAAGCGCTCGATCTGCAACTGGCGCTGGCGAAGTTGGCTCCTCCCGGCGTCGAGAACACGGGGCACCCACAAAACGGCCGCAATATGTACTCTGGCATCACGGCGATGTCGGGCGACATCTGGCCCGACCAGTTGCTGCAAATCTACGATCCGTCGGTCTCGAAGGTGGTCGGCAAGGTCGACATCGGCGCCGAGCCGGCGGAAAGCGGCGTCAAGCCGGCCAACATGACCGGCAACTGGCTGCTCGGCGTTCCCGAAGGGAGCCAGAGCGCCGACGCGGCGCTCGACTTCATTCTCTGGTTCACTGCGGCGGAGCAGCAAAAGCGGCTGCTGATGGACCAGTCGATCCCGGCGACGCGGACGAGCGTGATGCAGGATCAGGAAGCGGTCGCCAAATTCCCGTTCCTGCCCGGCTTGCTGGCGGCGGCGAAAAACGCCCTGCCGCGGCCGCGCACGCCGTCGTACAACGCGGTGGAAGCCGTGTACGGGCAATACGTGGCGCAGGCGATCGCCGGTCAGGTCAGCGCCGCCGACGCGCTCGCCAACGCCAACAAGGAAATCACCGACATCATGGTCAAAAGCGGCGAGTTGAAGCAGTAGCGCCGCGTCGTCGACCGGCGAGGGGCGGCTCGAGTCGGCCGTCCTTCGCCGGTCGGCGATGACCGCGCGGCGCGCGCGAAGGACAACCGGCGTGGCGACCATCGGGACCAGCCTGGAAACCGAAGAACGGGAACTCGAGCCGCGCGACGCGATGGCCGCTTCCGGCGGCATTCCCTGGTGGGAGCGCAATCTCGCCTGGCTGCTCGTCGCGCCGACGATCGTCTTGCTGATCGTCTTCGCGATCGTGCCGACGATCATGCTGGTGCGATTCGCCTTCAGTCAGGTGTTGCTGCAGCGCGGCGGCATCAAGACGGTCGGCGTCGGCTTCGACAATTTCGCGCGGGCGCTGCAAGATCCCCTCGTCCACGACGCGGTCGGGATCACCTTGCGTTGGGTCGTCGTGGTGACGACGCTCGAAGTGCTGCTCGGGCTCGGCCTGGCGCTCTTGCTGGCGGGCAACGTCCGCGGCCGCGGCATCTTCGCCTCGCTCCTGATCATCCCGATCATCATGCCGCCGGTGGCGGTGTCGGTCGCCTGGCTCTTCGCCTACGACTACACCTTCGGCATCTTCAACTATCTATTGGAGCAGGTCGGGCTCGCTCCGGTCCGCTGGTTGTCCGATCCGGCGATCGCGCTCTATTCGATGATGGCGGTCGACGTCTGGCAAGCGACTCCGTTCGTTTTCCTGCTCCTCTACGCGGCCATCCTGTCGCTCCCGCGCGATCCCTACGAAGCGGCGGCGATCGACGGGGCGGGTCGCTGGCACGTCTTCCGGACGGTGACGCTGCCGCTGCTCGGGCCGGTGCTGCTCGTCGTCGTGCTCTTGCGGTTCATCGACGCGGCGCGCGCCTTCGACAAGATTTACGTCATGACGCGCGGCGGCCCTGGCACTTCGGCCTACACGATGACGTTGACGATCTATAACGAAGCCTTCGCCAAATTCGATTTCGGCTACGCCTCGGCGTTGTCGTTCCTCTTCCAGATCGTGATGATCGTCGTCGGCACGATCTACGTGAAACGGGCGCTGGCCGACTATTCGGCGCCGGCCGAATAGTCGGCGAATCGGGAGCGAACGGATGGTCGGCGAATCACGGTTCGAATGGTGGGCCAAACATCTGGCGATCGCTGCGATTGCGATCCTGATCTTGCTGCCGGTCTACTGGATGGTCAACATGTCCTTCAAGGACAAGGCCGAGTTCATCGCCCGGCCGCCGACGATCGTCGCCCAAGCGCCGACGCTCGACAATTATTACGACCTGCTCGTGACGCAGAAGTTCTATCGCTACGGGATCAACTCGCTCGAGATCGCGATCATCGCGGCGACGTTGGCGGTGACGGTCGGGACGATGGCGGCCTACGCGTTGGCGCGCTTTCGCCTGCCGAAAAATTTCCACTATCACCTGCTCTTCACCGCGTTGACGGTGCGGATGTTTCCGCCGGTCGTTACAATCATCCCGATCTATGCGCTCTACACCACGCGGATCTTTGGCTTTCGACTGGTCGATACCCAGATCGGCGTCGGTTTGGCCCACGGTTTCGTCGAAATTCCGCTCGTGATCTGGATGATGATCGGCTTTTTCCGCGACATTCCGCGCGACATGGAAGAAGCGGCGCTGGTCGACGGCGACAGCCGTTTCGCCGTCTTGCGCAAGATCGCGATTCCGCTGGCGGCGCCGGGATTGGCGGCGACCTTCATCCTCGTCTTCATCTCATCGTGGAACGAATTCCTGATGGCGCTGATCCTGACCCAGTCGAAAGCGCAGACGCTGCCGATCGCGGTGGCGGGGCAGATCACGCAATACGACATTCGCTACGGCAACATGATGGCCGCCGGGGTGGTGACGACGGTTCCGGTGCTGGTGCTCGCCCTGCTGGCGCAACGGCATCTGACGCGCGGCTTGGCGCTCGGTGGGGTGACGGGATGATTGCGGCGCTGCGTTCGCGCGGAGAAGGGCATTCCGCTCCGGTTTCGTACCGCAAGGTCTGCAAACGCTTCGGCGGAGTTACGGCGGTCGACGATCTCGATCTGGAGGTCGCGAACGGCGAAATGCTCGTCCTGCTCGGCCCGAGCGGTTGCGGCAAGACGACCTCGCTGCGGATGCTGGCCGGGCTCGAATCGATCAGCGGCGGGGAAATCCGGATCGGCGAGCGGGTGGTCAACGATCTGCCGCCGCGTTCGCGCGACATCGCGATGGTGTTCCAGAGTTACGCGCTCTATTCGCATTTGTCGGTCTACGAAAACCTCGCCTATCCGCTGCGGGTTCGCAAAATGAGCAAGAGCGAGGGCGACCGGCGGGTGCGCGCCGTGGCCGCCGACGTCCAGCACGGCGAATTGCTTGACCGCAAGCCGAAGCAACGATCCGGCGGCCAGCGGCAGCGGGTGGCGCTCGGCCGGGCGATCATCCGCCGACCCTCGGTG
>JAICJJ010000258.1 GCA_025928535.1 Thermomicrobiales bacterium | reverse complement strand
TTTGCCGGCCCCGACTTCCACCTGCTTGGGCAGTTCAGTTTCGGCTTCTTCGCCAAGATCGGCATTCTGACGGCGGTTCTGGCGATTTTCAGTCTGATGCTGTCCGACTTTTTCGACACCCTCGGCACGATCATCGGCGTCGGCAGCGAAGCCGGATATCTCAATCCGAACGGCGAGTTCATCGGCTCCCAACGGGTGTTGCTCGTCGATTCGCTGGCGGCGGTGGCGGGCGGGCTCGTCAGCGCGTCGTCGGCGACGACCTACATCGAATCGGCCTCCGGCGTCAGCGTCGGCGGCCGGACCGGTCTGGTCTCGGTCGTCACGGGCATCCTCTTCCTGCTGTCGTTGCCGTTCGTCGGGCTGGTGACGGCGGTGCCGGGAGTGGCGACCGCGCCGGCCCTCATCGTCGTCGGCGTCCTGATGGTGGCGGTGCTGGCGGAGCGGGAAACGGTCGGCCCCGACGGCACGACCGTCGCGCGGGTCGGGATCGATTTCGGCGATCTGGAAGATGCCGTGCCGGTCGTGCTGACGATGCTGCTGATGCCGCTGACGTTCAGCATCACCAACGGCATCGGCGCGGGTTTCATCAGTTACGTGGTGATCAAGGCGGCGCGCGGGAAGTGGCGGGAAATCCATCCGGCGCTCTACGCGATCGCGGCCGCGTTTCTGATCTATTTCCTGCGCTGGTCGCTGTTCGGGGCTGCGTTTTGAGGCGGCGTTTGGCGACACGAGCGCCGCATTCGAGCCATAGTGCCATCGTCGCGCGGGACTAAAGACCCCGCGCTAAGCCATTAACCCGGCTGAAGCCGGCTGTTGATTGGTGGATTATTGAAGGGATTTGCTCAAAAGGCATATTGTGTGCGCCGATTGTCAACGATGTGAGCGTCATTATTGAGCCGGCTTTAGCCGGGTTATTGGCGTTAGCGCGGGGTCTTTAGCCCCGCGCGAGGCCGAGCGCCACGTGAAATTGTCCACACGAACTCAAACGAGATCGGCGCTGTCTAGATGCCGCCGGAGATCGTCAGGTCGGAGCCGACGCCGTTGTCCGGCGTGGCGGACGGCGCGGCGGCCTGGTCGCTGCCATCGAGCACCAGATAGACGTTGACCGCCACCGTTTCGGCCGGGCGGACCGACACCGGCTTTTGCGGGTCGATCGGGCCGAGGCTGCCGTCGATGCTCGATTCGAGGAACAATGCCGGCGACGAGACATTGGACGGCAACTTGCCCTGAATCTGGTAGGCGCCCGCCGGAAGATTGGTGAATTCGACCTTGCCGGTCGACGGCCCCTGCTCGCCGGTGACCGCCTGGACCGACGTGTCGCCGATCGTGCCGACGCCGGACAGACTGACCGGAATGCCCCCCGCCACCGCGTTGCATTCGGTCGCCCAGGCGGTGGCGTCGCTGCCGCCATTCGTGCCGGGCGGGCAGCCGAAGACGTTGACCTGGACATTGCCGGTGACGCCTTGCAGCGCGGGAACCAGCGACAACTTGACGTCGATGCCGAACGAGTTCAGGTCGGGCTGGTTTGGGATGCTGGTGTCGACCCGCTGGCCCTGGTAGCGGCTGGAGGAGATGACCGAGCCGGGTCCCGGCACGATCACCTGATAGTCGCCATGCGGCAGGCCGGCGAAATTCGCGGTCGATTGACCGGAATCGAGGCAACGCGACTGGATCGGCGGCTTGGAAAGATCGGTCGCGGAGCCGGGGAAGATCGCGAGGCAGAGTTGTTCGTCGCTCGCGATGCCGCCGTCGGGGAAGTCGATGGCGACCGAGAGGGAATGATTGTCCGCCGCCGATGGAGCCGATTCGTCCGCGAGGGCGCCGTCAGCGTGAAACACAATGAACACCAAGGCGATGCCGATGGCCACCAAAGGCGACCATCGAACCCAACCGGCGCCGCGGGGTGTGCGCTTGCCCTCTTCCCTCGTCCAAGCGCGCATGATAACTCCAGGGTGCACCAGGCCCACGGCCACAGTATAGCGGACGGTGCTCGCCTTCGAGAAGTCCCCCGGCCACAATGGTCCCAACCACCGGGCCGTTCGCTCTGCATGCTGCCCGTTCCAACGCGTCAACGCGGCGAACGGTTTCGCGGCGATCGGCCGATCGGCGGAAGGGAGGACAGAATGGACCACGAACGGCGAAAACTGAATCGGATCGCGCTGGCGGGCGAGACGCCGCCGGACATTCTCGAACGCTTGCGAGCGGCGTTGCCGGACGTCGAGATCGCGGTCGTCGCCGATCCGCTGGCGCCCGGATCGCTTGCCGGAGCCGACGCCGCCATTGTCTGGACATTGCCCGCGGACCGGCTGGCGGAAGCGCCCGACCTCCGCTGGGTGCAAGCCCGCGGCGCCGGGGTCGAACATTTGCCACTCGCCGATCTGGCGGCGCGAGGCATCGTGCTGACGAACATGAGCGGGATTCACGCGTCCAACATCGCCGAGCATCTGCTGGCGATGATGCTCGCGTTCGCCCGCCGCCTGCCGCAACTGGTTCGCGCGCAGGAGCGCCGCGAATGGCGCGACACGGTGACCCACGGCGAGGTGTTCGAATTGGGCGGCCAGACGCTGGTGATCGTCGGCATCGGCGCGATCGGGTCGGAACTCGGCCGCCGGGCGCAGGCGCTCGATATGCGCGTCGTCGGCGTGCGTCGCCAGAGCGGAGGCCCAGCGCCCGGATGGGCCGAGCAGGTCTATCCGGTCGAGCGTCTCGACGAGGCGCTGGCGCTGGCCGATCACGTGGCGCTCGCCATGCCGTCGACCGACGAAACGCGCGGCTTGTTCGACGCCGGGCGGTTTGCGGCGCTGAAGCCGGGCGCGTTCGTCTACAACGTCGGCCGCGGCGGCGCGATCGACAGCGCCGCGTTGATCGACGCCCTGCGCGCCGGCCGGCTGGGCGGGGCTGGCCTCGACGTCACCGAGCCGGAACCGCTCCCGGCCGATTCGCCGCTCTGGGAGATGGACAACGTCCTGATCACCGCCCACACCTCGGGCGCGACGCCACGGTATTGGGAACGGGCGGTCGAGCGCATCATCGACAACGCCCGCCGGTTTCAGGCCGGCGCGCCGATGCGCCATACGGTCGATCTGACCGCCGGCTACTGATGCGCTGATTGACAAAACTCGGCGGTTGGCGGACAATTATGTACGTACACATCGGGTTCGGCCAGCGTCACGCCGTGTGGGGACTTGGCGCGCTGGCTGCCGCTCCGGGGGAGGGAACCTGATGCGCGATTACTCCGTCGCCACGGTGTCGGCGCACGCCGGCCGCCGGCTCGCCCAGCGCAACCTCGATCCGGACGATGTCGATTACGTCTTCGCGCACGGCCGGCTCTATCACGCCGGCAAGGCGGTGTTCGTCCATCTCGGTCTGCGCGACATTCCGTGGGAAGACCGGCGCGACGACCGCTGTCGCCGTCTGGAAGGCACGGTGCTCGTGCTCGATCCCGACACCGGCCGGCATCTGACCACCGCCTACCGCAACCGCCGCTCCGGCAGCCGCGACATCAAGCGGAAGCCGAAACGGCGGTTTCTGGACGACTTGCCGCGCGACGACTTTTAGACCGGAGAGTTGCCCGCGACGCCAGCGCCTGAATCCATCTACGCGGTCGGCGTCGCTCGGGTTGGCGCGGCCTGCGGGGTGGCTGCGAGCGGCGGGAATCGGTCCGGGAAGAGCAGGCGCGCAATGCCGTAGAAAATGGGATCGGCCGTCCCGCCTTCCGTCGCCGCCCGATTGGTGATGACCACCAGCGTGGCGTCTTCTTCCGGCGCATGCGCCATCCACGAACTGTAGCCGAAGATGCCGCCGTTGTGACCGATCAGGCCGTTGACGCTCAGCACGCCGAGGCCGTATCCGACATCGAGATTGGGCGACGCGAAGCGGTTCAAGGTCAACCGTTCGCGCTGCATCGCCGGGCTGAGCAGCGTTCCTTCGGCGAGCGCTTTCGCCCAGACGCGCAGATCGGCGACGGTCGAAATCATGGCGCCGGCCGTCCAGGCGACATCGGGATTCGAGCGCGTCACGTCGCGCAGCGGGTCGCCCGGATGGGCGCCGAGGTAGCCGTGGAGGTAGGGCGACGGCATGTCGGGCGTGGTCGGGAAGGTCGTTTCGGTCAAACCGAGCGGCCGGACGACGCGATCGATGATGACCTCCGCCGCTGGTTGGCCGGTGACGCGTTCGATGACGAAGCCGAGCAGGATGTAGTTGCTGTCGGAATACCGGGCTTGCGCGCCCGGCGGATAGGCGGGCGGGAGCGTCCGGATGAGATCGAGCGCTTGCTGCGGCGTGAACGGCAGGAGCGGATCGCGGACATAGTCGACCGCGATCACCGGCGCGGTCACATAGTTGGCGATGCCGGCCGTCATGCCGAGCACCTGACGCAGAGTGATTTGGTCGCCGTTCGGAATGCCGGACACGAATTGATCCAGTTTGTCGTCGAGGCGCAATTTGCCGTCTTCGACGAGCAGCAGGACGGCGGTCGCGGTGAAGGTCTTGGTGATGCTGGCGATCCGGACATGATCGTCGATGCCGACCGGCGCGGCGGTGGTCAGGTCGCCGATCCCGGCCGCGCGCACCCACTCGCCGCGTCCCGGAAACCAGACGCCGACCAGCGCGCCCGGCGTGTCGGTGCCGGCGAGGCTGTCACGCACGATCGCCTCGAGCGCCAGTTGCGTTTCGGGCGGAAACGAATTGCCGGTGCTCGCGGCGACCGGCGATGCGTCGTTCGTCTGCGCGAAACCGGTCATTTCCGACGCAAGGAGACTGGCAAGGCCGCCGGCTCCGGCCGCCACCGCCGCGCGACGCGACAGTCGGGCGCCGGCGAGGGATCGGCGCGGATCGTGAGGCGTCGGCTCGTGCGGCACGTCAACTCCTCTCGACGCGGATCGAAAGTCCCATGCTGGACTGGAACACGGGTCCGGCGCCCGGGTTCCGAATGAACCGCCTGACGCCTCGGGTCAATCGTTTTCGATCGCTTCGACGCGGGCGCCGGGCGCGAAGCGGCAGGGGTGAATGAGGTCGGCCCGATCGGCCATCCCGTAACGGCGGTAGTAGCCGTCGCGCAACGTGGACGCGAGCGCGTCGAGCCGGTCGCGGCGAAGCAGGATGAGAACGCTGCCCCCTTCGCCGCCCC
>JAICJJ010000541.1 GCA_025928535.1 Thermomicrobiales bacterium | reverse complement strand
CGGCATAGCCCCGGATCACCGCCGTCTTCCTGACCGCCTACGCAACACAACGCCCTGCGCGTTGCCGCGCAGGGCGTTGACGAAACGGCCGTGCACCCTCTGTCGAGCCACGCCCTCCGGCTTGTCGGCGGTCGTTGGCTCCGGGCAGGCATCCCCCTTCACCCGAGGAGGGCGGCTTACGGCTGCTGCCTTCCGGCCCTGACCGGGTTCACCGTTCCCCGCCGAAAGGGACCTTTCCATCAACGCTACGTGCCGCCGCCAGTCCCACAGGGCTGACCCTCGAGAGGGAGTTCGATCCCGCTGAGGCGGGTTGCGGGTTCAGGGCACCGCCAGCTCCCCATCTAGCACGACCGCGCTAAGTGTAGGCGGCGAACGAGAAGCGCGTCAAAAGCTTCGGCCGCCTCGTGGCATGGGGATTGCCGACGTTGCCGGCGACGAATCGGCCGCCTGGAATCGACGCGACGCGCGAGGGTATGCCATGCAGACAGTCTTGCTCGTTTGCCCGATGGAACTCGGAAAGGAGCAATTGGTCCGCGAAGCCCACGAGCGTTTTCCGCTCGCAGCGCTGCAACGCGGGATCGGCGTCGAGCGGATCGTCGCCTTCATCGGCAGCGGCACGTACGCGCTCTCGCTGACGACCGCCGACGGCGACTTCCAAACCAATTTCGCCCGCTTCGTCGCCGATCCCGCGGTCGAACGTTTCTTCGACGCGCTCCGGCCCTACGTCCGCGACCTGCCCCGGCCCGACGAAAAAACGGCGGACCTGCCCCTCGCGACCGCGATGTTGCTCTGGCAGGCCAACGGCGAGCGCGATTCGACGACGCCGTAGCTCAGCCCGTACGCCTGCCCTGTTAAGGTTGGGTCACTCGGGGGGCAGCGGATGATCGGCCGGCCAATCGATCGGCCGCGGTCCGGAGTCGCTCATGTCGGGATTGTCGCGCAGGCGGCGCAAGACCCGAACGGTCAGATCGTCGCGCACCTGAATCTGGCAGGAGAGGCGGAGATCCTCCGGCCAATCTTGCAATCGCGCCAGTCGCGTTTGTTCGGGCTCAGTCATCGGACCGGCGTCGCCGCCGACGACTTCGACGCGGCAGGTAGTGCAGCGGGCGTTGCCGCCGCAGCGGTGCAAGATGTCGACGCCCGAATCTTCGATCGCGAGCACGAGCCGCTTCCCCTCGGGGCAGGTCGTCTCGCCGATCCCTTCCATTTTGACGACTGGCATCGTTCCTCCTCAGCTCCCGTTGTCTCAGTCACGCTTGATGCGTGGTGGTTCCGGCGATCCGGCGTCGGAACCGCTCGATGAACTCGGCGGCGCGCGGCCCGACGAACGCCAGCGCGCCAATGTGCCCGCCATCTGCCGATCCCGTCGCGAAATCGTAAACGAGCTCGTTCGCTTCGAACCGGCGCTCGGTGAAAAGCAGCTCGCCGCATACGATCGCCAGCACCGACAACGCCAACTGATCGGCCGCGATTAGATCGCCCAGCGGCTCGTCGATCCAACAGCGAAACATGAGATGGTCGTCGTCCCGTTCGGGCAAGCCGGCGAGATGGATGCCGTCGACGTCGCCGAGCGCCTCCGCCATTTGCTCCGCAAACTCCAGATCGAGCGCGCGATCTTTGCCCCACTGATCGCCAAACGTTTGTCGCAACCGCGCGACGATCTCGGCCAGCATCGACCTTCCTCGGTGAATCCGCGCCGCCTGACGCGGAATGAAGCGCCGCTTCGGTCCCGTATACTACCCGCCGGCCGCGCTTCCGGCGCGGTCGAAGGGGGAGCCGTCAGCAATGAGCGAACATGTGATCGCGCCGGCGGAGATTCACGAGCGGCGGGAGCGAGCGCGGCAGGCGACCGACGCCGCCGGCTACGCCGCGTTGCTCGTCGTCGGCCGCTCCTTTTACGACCGTCCCGGCGATCTCGCATACCTCACGAACCACTTTCCTCCCTTCCCGACGACCGTCTTCTCCGAGCAGATGCGCGGCATGGGCCACGCCTTCCTCATCTTGCCGGTCGCCGGCGAGCCGATCCTGGTTACCGATCCGCGCGGCTACCGGCACGACCTCGTGCCGATCGAACGCGCCATCGCCGCCGCCGATCTCGGCGCCGCCGTCGTCGCCGCCTTGCGCGACGCCGAGCTCGATCGCAGCCGCGTCGCCCTCGCTGACGAAGACATCTTGCCGGCCGCGTTCGCCCACTATTTTCGCGAGGAACTGCCGGCGCTCGACCTCGTTCCCGACGATTCGATCGTCAGCCGCTTGCGTCGCATCAAGAGTCCGGCCGAGCAACAGTTGCTGCGGGAGGCGGCCCGGTGCGCCGACGCCGGCCTCCGCGCCGCCGTCGCTCGCATCGGCCAGCCCGGCGTCACCGAGCGAGACGTCTGCGCCGCCGGCGCCGCCGCCGCGATCGAAGCTGGCGCCGACTTCGTCCGCTATTTTCGGGTCCACTCCGGCCCCTGGT
>JAICJJ010000045.1 GCA_025928535.1 Thermomicrobiales bacterium | reverse complement strand
GTTTACGACGACTATCACAAGTGGTCAGCGGCCAGTTTCGCCAAGGACCATCTGCTGCCGTCGTGCGCGCACGGCGAAGCGGCGGCGCCGGCGTTCAAGCAGTCGTTCTATGACGCGGCGACCAACTTCATCAACGACCTCGACGTCGATGCGTTCGCCGGGGCCCTGGACACCGCGCAAAAGGCGCAGGCGACGCCCGCCTCGTAGTCGCCCGCGCCAGGCTGCGGGAATCGGCGGCACGGCGGCGGGAGCGGGTTTGCCTGCTCCGGCCGCCGCGCCTGTCCCGTTGCCGGCTGACGCCACGTCTTGAAGCCGGCGCGGGCGTGCCCGGCCGCGCGAGCGCGAATGAGAAGGCGATGCCGATGGCGACCGCGTCTCAGGTCCGCAGTCAGGAAATCGCCGATCTGGCGACGGTTCGGCGCGGTCGAATATCGCTCGAGCGCTTTCTGTCGCCGCTGTTGCTCGCCCCGTCGATGCTGGCGATCGCCGTCTTCGTCTATCTCTTCATCGGCTTCACGGCCTGGGTTTCGGTGTCGCAGTGGGGCACCAACGCCCGCAATCTGGCGCTGAGCAATCCGCTGCTCAAGACCTACGCCGACATGTTCGGCCAAACCCGCTGGCAAGACGATCTGCGCAACACGGTCGTCTTCACCGTCCTGTTTCTGGCGATGTCGGTGCTGGGCGGGCTCTTTCTGGCGATCCTGCTCGATCAGCATGTGCCGATGAGCGGATTCATCCGAAGCGTCATTCTCTTTCCGTATGCGTTGTCGTTCATCACCACCGGCGTCGCCTGGCGCTGGATCTTCAACCCGCAGACGGGCGTCAACCAGTTGTTCAACGATCTTGGCGTCAACGCGCTGCTGGCGCATTTCGGGACTGGCCCGATCCAGCCTGCCTGGATCACCGACCCGAACGTGATCTGGCAGATCAACGAGCCGTTGCGCCGCGTGCTGCCGTTCGTCGCCGGGTGGCACGTCAAACTCGGCATCCCGATGGCGATGGTTCCGGTGACGATCGCCGCCGCCTGGCAATTGTCCGGCTTCGCGATGGCGATGTATCTGGCCGGGCTGGGCACGATTCCGGGGGAGTTGAAAGAAGCCTCCGCGCTCGATGGCGCGACCACCTGGCAGACCTACCGCAAGATCGTCATTCCGATGCTCAAGCCGATCACGATCAGCGTGCTGGTGATCCTGACCCATGTCTCGCTGAAGATCTTCGATCTCATCTTCGCGATGGTCGGCAAGGGGCCTGGTTTCGCCACCGACGTGCCTGGCATCTACGTTTTCGACAAGATGTTCGGCGCCCAGCAATACAACCTCGGCTCGGCGGCGTCGATGGTGATGCTCATCGCCGTCGCGGTCGTGATCGTGCCGTATCTGGCGCGGCAACTGAAGGAGTTGTAGGCATGGCCGCGGTGAGTTCGTTCTTCCGCGTCAAGCCCGCTCCCGCCCGGCGCGCCGGCTTCGCGCATTACCTGATCGTGGCGGTCCTGATCCTGGCGGTCATCTTCTATGCGATGCCGATCTACGTCATGGTCGTCAACGGCTTGAAAAGCAAGTCGTACATGACGCTCGATCAGATGTGGCATTTGCCGCGTGGCCTCGCCGGCAACGGATTCCCCGCGGCGTGGGACGCCCTCAGCCCGAACCTGATGAATTCGTTCAAGATCGCGATCCCGGCGACGATCGTCTCGGCCATGCTCGGCGCCTTGAACGGCTACCTCCTCTCGAAATGGAAATTCCGGGGTTCGGATCTGATCTTCACCTTGATCCTGTTTGGCATGTTCATTCCCTATCAGAGCATTCTCGTCGCCTTGATCCAGACGTTGCAGTGGCTCGGGCTTTATGGGCACTGGTACGGCCTGGTCGTCGTCCATATCATCTACGGCATCCCGATTTGCACGTTGATTTTTCGCAACTACTTCGCGAACGTGCCGAACGAGTTGCTCGAAGCGGCGCGGGTGGACGGCGCCGGGCTGATCTCCGCCTTTTTCCAGATCATGCTGCCGTTGGCCTTGCCGGCGTTCGTCGTCGTCGGCATTTTTCAGTTCACCAACATCTGGAATGATTTCCTTTTCGGCGTGACGGTCGTCTTCGATCCGGCCAATCAGCCGATCACGGTCGCGCTGAACAACCTGTCGGGCACCAATTCGGTCGACTGGACGGTCGTCATGGCCGGCGCCGTGCTCTCGGCCGTGCCGACGGCGCTCCTCTACATCTTCCTTGGCCGCTTCTTCATCCGCGGCTTGCTGGCCGGTTCGATGAAAGGCTGAGTCGCGACGGCGGCCGGCCGGCCCGACGCCGGGGAGCGATCGTTCATGCGGCGCGCGCACTTCGACATCGTCATCGTCGGAACCGGCATGGGAGGCGGCACGATCGCCGCCGCGCTGGCGTATTCGGGCGCGCGAATCTTGCTGGTGGAGCGGGGCGACTGGCTGCCGCGGGAGCCGCCAAACTGGAGTCCCGAGGCGCTCTTTGTCGCCAATCGCTACAAGGCGCATGAGCGCTGGCTCGACACGGCCGGCGGCGAATTTGCGCCCGGCGTTCACTACTGGGTCGGCGGCAACACCAAGGTGTTCGGCGCGGCGCTGCCGCGTCTGCGGCTCGACGATTTTGGCGCGATCCAGCATGCCGGCGGCGTCTCGCCCGCCTGGCCGATTGCCTACGACGATCTGGAGCCGTACTACGCGCGCGCCGAACGGCTCTACGCGGCCCATGGCGTCGCCGGCGCCGATCCGACCGACCCGCCCCGCTCCGAGCCGTTTCCATTTCCGCCGATGCCAGCCGACCCGTACATGGAGGAATTGGCGGATCGCCTGCGCGACCAGGGGCTGCACCCGGCGCCGATGCCAATCGGCGTCGACTATCGTCCCGGCGGCCGCTGCGTCCGCTGCCGCACCTGCGACGCATTTCCCTGCCTGGCCGGCGCGAAAAGCGACAGCGAAGTCTGCGGCGTCCGGCCCTCGCTCGCATCGGATCGGGTCGAACTCTGGACACGGACGATGGCCCGTCGAATCGTCACCGAGCGTTCGGGCCGGCAGGCGATTGCGGTCGAGCTCGAGCGCGACGGCGAAACGTTCGAGGTTGGCGGCGACATCATCATCAGCGCCTGCGGCGCGGCCAATTCGGCGGCGCTTTTGCTCCGCTCGGCCAACGACCAGCATCCCCGCGGGCTTGCCAATTCGTCCGGTCTCGTCGGCCGCAACTACATGGTCCACAACAACACGGTCTTGCTCGGCGTCGATCCGCGTCGGCCGAACCCGACCATTTTCCAGAAGACGATCACGATCAACGATTTTTATCGCGCCGGCGCCGACCCGGCGTTTCCATACCCCATGGGCAACCTGCAGCCGGTTGGCAAGGTGCAGGCGGCCATGCTTGCGGGCGCGGTTCCCGCCGTGCCGAAGCCGCTGCTCGGAGCGGTCGCGGCGCACAGCGTCGATTGGTGGGTGATGTCGGAAGATTTGCCCGACCCGGCCAACCGGGTGGCGCTCGCGCCGGACGGCCGCATCCGCATCCATTGGCGGCCGAACAATCTCGCGGCCCATGATCGGCTGCTGGCGGCGGCGAAACAGATGCTGCGTCGGGCCGGCTATCCGATATTGCTCGACCGGCGGATGGGGATCGAAACCAATTCCCATCAATGCGGCACGGCCCGATTCGGGCGCGATCCGGCCGAATCGGTGCTCGACCCGAATTGCCGGGCGCACGATCTCGACAATCTCTATGTGGTCGACGCGTCGTTTTTTCCGTCGTCGACCGCCGTCAACCCGGCGTTGACGATTGCCGCGCAGGCCCTGCGCACGGCTGACCACATTCGGCGCGAGCATCTCGCCTTGGCGCCGCACCGCGCCGCAGGCGAATCGGCGCCGCTTCCGGCCGGCGACCACGCTTGACGCATCCCATAGAGTTGCATGTGGAATTATCTCGACGCCGGCGCGCCGGCGATGCAGGAGCAGATTGCATGCAACCGACGTCCCAATCGCGGCTGGACGCATTTCGGAGCCACCGCGACCATTTTTTCGCGCACGACCCCGATTCGCCGCTCGATCCGGCCGATCGCGAGGGGTTCGCCGGGCTCGACTACTTTCCCGAGCGGAAAGACCTCGTTCTCGAATTGCCGCTCGATGAATCGGGTCCGGGCGTGGGCGAGGTCGTCGAGTTGGCCACCTCGGACGGGGAGCAGCGGCCGTTCGTTCGGGCGGGCCGCGTCACCTTCGATGTCGATGGGCAGCCGGCGACGTTGACGGTCTTTCGCGAACAAGGCCGGGGACGCTTCTTCCTGCCGTTCAAGGACGCGACATCGGGCGGCGAGACCTACGAAGGCGGCCGCTATCTCGATCCGCGCGCCCGCCCCGACGGCCGGCTCGTCGTCGATCTCAACTACGCCTACAACCCGTATTGCGCCTACAGCGACGGCTGGAGTTGTCCTACGCCGCCGCCGGAAAATGTGCTTGGGACGCGCATCGAAGCGGGGGAAAAAGCGTTCGCCCGAACGGCGACCGACGAATCAGCGCGATGAGCTGGGCGTGAGATCGTCCAGCCAGCGGGCGAGGCGGTCGGCCGTCTGCTCCAGGGTCGGGCTGCCGGCCGCGACCATCCGGCTGAGCAGCGCGCCGGCCGCTTCCCGCGGCCAGGCGAAGTGGGCGCGTTGCACTTCGACGTAGGAACAGGCGACCGGATCGAACCGGAGTTCCGCCAGGGTCCACGCCCAGGAGCCGACGACGAGGAGGAGCAGCCGGGCGCCATGCTGGCAGGCGAACGGAACGGTCGCCAGGCCGGGCGGCAATTGCGAGTCCGCCACCGGCAGCGCTTGGCCGGGGCCGTGGCTCGAATCTCCCATTGGTGGCGACCACTCTGTCATCGTGAACCTCGGCGGGAACGACATCGTTCCCGTGATCCGGTCCTGCGCTGAGGAGTCGGCGGGGAGCGTCGCTGGTCGGCTTCGCGCGCGGCGGTCGGCCGGCGCTCGCGTCTGCCCGTTGGGCATCCAGTACGTTTCAGCGTAGCACCGGGCGGCGACCGCCTGCAAGGATGGCGAAGCGTGTCAGGGCGCGACGCCGACCGTGACCGCGGCGGTCTGGACGACCGCGTCGTCGAGCCGCACGACGATCGTGTAGGCGCCGGTCGGCCACTTCATGGCGTCCGAGCGGGTGATGTGAAATTCGACCCAGCCGGCGCCGGGCCGGTCGCGGCCTGCCACGGTCTGGCTGAAGGCGTCGAGCGACGCGCCGTTGTAACTCCAGTCGGCCGTCAAGCGGGCGCTGGGCGCGAGGCGGACCACTGGCACGACGGCGTAGATCGCGGTCGCGTCAGCGGGAAATTCCGTGGTCGGGTCGACCGGCGCCTTGGTGGACGGATCGACCGCGCGGGCCCAAACCACGCGTCCGACCGCGCCGCCAGGGCGCGAGACGGGAGACCCAATGTCGCCGAACGCGGCCGGGATGGCTGGCGTGGGCGTCGCCATCGCCGCCGTTGCGATTGGGCGGGCGTCCGGCGTTGCCGCCGGCGAAGGCGTGGGCGAGTAGGGCGTCGAGGGGGCGCCGCACCCGGCCAGACCGACGAGCACGAGCAAAATCGCGGCGACCTGCCGACCGCCCGCCATGCGACGGTCGCCGGGGCGCTGCGCGTCGAAGGACGCGGCGATGCCTGGCGTCGCCGTCTTTTCGGTTTTCGGGGTCGCGTTCGGCCCATGCGGGCGCGACCGCGCGTCTGCTGGCGGCATCGTGATCCTGGCCTGTTGCGGCCGGGTCCGATTCTACCCGTCTGCCGGGTCCGGCGAACAGACGCCTCGGGCTACACTGCCGCTGCGCCGCGTGGGCGCGTCGATACGAGCCGGAGCCGATGGCCGATGACCAGTTCGTCCGCACGCGATGATGCCGCCGACGTTCCCGCGAGGCCGGTGCCGAATCCGACGCTGGCGCGGGCCGCGCGGCTGGGCCAACCGACCGAAGACGAACTCCTCTTTTCGCACTGCCCCGGCGTGCCGACGCGCGACGCGTCGTTTCTGCACACCGATCCCTGGCGGGTCTTGCGCATCGAAGGGGAATTCGTCGCCGGCTTCAACGCGTTGGCGGAGATCCCGTATGGCGTCGCGATCTTCGGCTCGGCTCGCATCGGACCCGGTCGCCCGATGAACGATCTGGCGCGCGACATCGGCGCGCGCCTTGCGAACGCGGGGTTCGCGACCATCACCGGAGGCGGGCCGGGGATCATGGAAGCGGCCAACCGGGGCGCGTTCGAGGCGGGCGGGCTGTCGATCGGCGCGAACATCGAATTGCCCCACGAACAGAGTTTCAATCCGTATCTCACGTTGCCGCTCAATTTCCACTACTTCTTCGTGCGCAAGACGATGTTCGTCAAATACTCGGTCGGCTTCATCATCTTTCCGGGCGGCTTCGGCACGCTGGATGAACTGTTCGAAGCGCTGACGCTGATCCAGACCGGCAAGTTGTGCCCGTTTCCGGTCGTGCTGATCGGCGAGTCGTACTGGCGGGGGCTGCTCGATTGGATGGAATCGGCGATGATTCCGGAGCGCACGCTCGATCCCCACGAGTTTCGGCTGCTGACGGTGACGGACGATCCGGAGCACGCCGTATCGCTGATGATCGACGCGCGACACGCGGCGGACCTTTCGGCGCGGGCCGCGGCCGACGCGCGCAAGGGACGTTAGGACGATAATGGACGCGGATGCCCTACCGAATCGCGGGAAATGGGTCGGCGATGGAATGGACATGGTTGTGAAGAGCGTCGGCGCAGCGGCGATCGACAGCGTGCCTGGCATGCTCCGCGCGCCGGCGATGGCGGCGGTCGGTTCCGTTGCCGAGCCGTCGGGATCGTCGCCGGTCGCGTCGGTCTCGATCGTGATCCCGGTTTTCGACGAAGAAGGCAATCTGCGCGAATTGCACCGGCGGCTGACCAACAACCTGACCGCCATCGGGTTGCCCTACGAGATCGTCATCATCGACGACGGCTCGCGCGACGGCACCTGGAATGTGATCCGCGAACTCGCCGCCGGCGACGCGCGCATCGTCGCCATTCGGCACCGGCGCAACTTCGGCAAGGCCCGCGCGCTGGCGTCCGGCTTTTCCGTCGTTCGCGGCGACGCGGTCGTGACGATGGATGGCGATCTGCAAGACGACCCGGACGAATTGCCACGCTTCCTCGAGATGCTGAACGATGGCTACGATGTCGTTTCCGGTTGGAAGCAGCGCCGACAGGACCCGTTCGGCAAGACGTTTCCCAGCCGCATCTTTAACGCGGCCGTACGCCGTGTGTCGGGCGTGCCGCTCCACGATTTCAATTGCGGCTACAAGGCCTATCGCCTCGAAGTCGTCCGCACCATCCGGATCTACGGCGAATTGCATCGCTTCACGCCGGTGCTGGCGCACGGCGAAGGCTTCTCCGTCGGCGAATTGCCGGTGGTCCATCACCCGCGGCGCTGGGGCGCGTCGAAGTACGGTTGGTCGCGGCTGACCAAGGGCTTTTTCGATCTGCTGACCGTGACCTTCCTGACCGGGTATCGGCAACGGCCGATGCATCTTTTCGGCCTGCCGGGTCTGATCGCCCTCTCGCTCGGCGTTCTGGTCCTGCTCTTCCTGTCGGCGGCGAAACTGTTCTTCGGCGAAGCGATCGGCACCCGGCCACTGCTCCTCCTGGGGGTGTTGCTGGTGGTGATCGGCGTCCAGTTTTTCGGACTTGGTCTGCTTGGGGAATTGCTGGCGCATGGCGCTCAGTCGCCGGAAGACGCCGCGCGCACGACGCCGTTGCGCGAAGCGATCGGGTTGCCCGTGGCCGGCGAGGAACGCGTGCTGCACGATTGATCCGGCCTGTCCAGACGGGCGAGCCTCGTTCGTGCGAGGATGGCCGCTCTCGTGCGTAGGCTGGAGCGACATTCCGAACGGGATGGGGGGAGGCGAGGGAAGGATCAGTGGTTGAAACCTGGCGCGACACGGCGACAATCGACGTCGCCAGCATCGACCTCGAGCGGCACGCCCGGGAGTCGAGCAACTATCGCAAACACACCAGCGCCAATCCCGTCCAGCGGACGTTGATCGACCGCTTCCACCGGACGATCGTCGAACGCGTCGCGGCCCTGGCCCCGGAGCGCGCGCTGGATGCCGGCTGTGGCGAAGGGTTCGTCGCCCGCTTGCTGTTGGACCGGATGCCCGGCCTGCGCCTCACTGGCTGTGAGTTGAGCGACGCCGCGTTGCGGTTGGCGATGACGACCAATCCGGAAGCGACCTTCGCGCGCGGGAGCATCACCGATTTGCCATTTGCGGACCGCTCGTTCGACGTCGTCTGCTGTTTCGAGGTGCTGGAGCACCTGCCGGGCGACGGTCCGGCGCGGGCGTTGGCCGAATTCGCGCGCGTGGCGCGGCGTGGCGTGGTGCTGAGCGTGCCGCACGAGCCGATCTTTTCCCTCGCCAACGTGGCGCGGGGCAAGAACCTGGCCATCCGTCCGCCCGGCAGCGATCCTGACCACCGTCAGTTCTGGTCGCACGGCGCATTCGCGCGGCTGGTCGGCGAACATTTCGCGGAGGTTTTCGTCGGCGGCTCGTTTCCCTGGATCATCTGCTCCGCCGAGCGCCCGATCCGCCCGTGACGGCGACGGCATCGGCCCGGGGTGGCCCCGGGCGCCGCGACGGTCTATCCTGACCGCATCATCCGCTTGGCGCCCCATCGGAACCGTCCATGGTTGCTCCGGCCCGAATCTGCTCCGCCTGCGGGACGGCGAATCCAGCGACGAATCGATTTTGCGTCGAATGCGGCGAAACGTTGCCCGAACGCAAGCCGGACAACCGGCTGCGTCCGACCCCACAAACCCAATTCGCGCTGCCGGATTATCTGATCGCCGCCCGTGAACGGGAAGCGATCGCGCGGCGGCAGCACGCGCTCGACGAAGGATCGGGAAGCGGCTTCATTTGGGTCGGCGCGTTCCTCGCCGCTGGCGTCCTCCTGCTGACGTCGCTGTCTGGCATCGGAGCCTGGCTGTTCGCCATCGGCGTGGCGCTGGTGCTGCTCGGCCTCTGGCGGCTGCGAACCGACAAGCACACCTTTGCCCGCGCCGGGATCGGGTTGACGATCGCGAGCGCCATTGCCCTTGGCGCCATCCTCGGACAGGTGGTCAACCTGCCGACGCTGCCGCGCTCCGGCGGGGCGGCGGTCTCGACGCCGACCCCGACGCCCGATCCGCTCGAACAGGCCGCGGCCAGCCCGACGCCGCTGGCGGCTGCCGATGTGCCGATGTTTCGGGCGGACGCGGCCCGGACCGGCGTCGAGGCGGGGCCGGGGCCGATGGGAAGCCCGCAACGGGCCTGGCGCGTCTATACGGGCGGCGAACTCTATTCGTCGCCGATCGTCGCCGGCGGCACGGTCTACATCGGCGAGAAAGACGGGTACCTGCTTGCGCTCGACGCCGCCAGCGGCCAGGAAAAATGGCGGTTCGATCTCGGCGGCTACATCGTGCGCGGCACCCCGGCGATCAGCCAGGGCATCGTCTTCGCCCAGGCCGGCTATTCGCTTTTCGCGATCGATGCCCGCAGTGGAAGCGAATTGTGGCGCATTCCGATCCGATTCGCCGGCCCCTCCTCGCCGGTCGTCGCTGGCCGGGTCGTCTATGTCGCGACGCAAGAAGGCCAACTGTACGCGGTCGATGCGGCGTCGGGCCGCGAAGTCTGGCATTACACGACCGAGGGGTTGATCTACTGTCCGCCGGCCATCGCCCAGGACACGCTCTTCGTCGGCGACGACACCGGCAAGGTCTACGCGCTCGACATCTCGAACGGACACGAGCGTTGGCGAGCGACGGTCGGCGGCGATCTCTATGCCGCGCCGGTCGTTGGGCTCGGCACGGTGTTCGTCAGTTCGACCACGCCGTCGCTCGTCGCGCTCGATGCCGAAACGGGCGAGCAGCGCTGGCAAGTCCCCCTCGGCGGCGATTCGTCCCCGGCGCTGACCGGCTCGACCCTCGTCTTCGGCAGCAAGGACAACGGCGTCTACGCCGTCGATGTCGCCAATGGCAAGCCGAAATGGCTCTTCCCGACCGGGGCCGGCATCGCCTCGTCGCCGGTCGTGGCGGGCGGGACGATCTATGTCGGCAGCGGGACGACGCTCTACGCGCTCGACGCGGCCAGCGGCGCCGCCCGCTGGGGCTATCCGACTGGCGGCGCGGTCAACGGCTCGGCGGCGGTCGCCGGCGGCGTCGCCTATTTCGGCAGCCAGGACGGCTTTCTCTACGCCGTCAAGGGGAGCGGCAGCTGATGCCGCTCGCCGGACCGGGTGTCCGGACACTTCGCGCGGAAACCGGGACCCGAGGGGTTTCGCCTGGCGGCGGCAAGTAGTACAATCTCAACCGGGTGCAACGTGTGCCTACCACCTTCCGGTCCCTGGGGGGGGCCGGTTCGGTGAGGAACGGGCTCGGGGTGAGAGTCGCGGAGGGAAAGATCAATGAGCAATTCCGTTGTTGAGCGCCGCTTGTCAGGGTGGCGGCTGGGCGCGGCCCTCGTCGGGCTCGCGATTCCGTTCGCGGTGGCATTGCCGGCGTCCGCGCAGAGCGCGACTGACGTCGCCGATACGGCGACGACCTGCATCGGCCTTGGCTTCACGGCCGGCCAGTGCGGCGACGCGATCGGAGCGGGCATCGTCACGCTCACGGAAAACTCCGTCAACAGTGCGCTGTCCAGCCAGGGCATCGATCACACGGTCAACACCGGCATCGGCACGCCGCCGCTGACGACGACCTTCAATAGTGGCAATCCG
>JAICJJ010000130.1 GCA_025928535.1 Thermomicrobiales bacterium | reverse complement strand
TCGCGACGTCGGGCGTGAGGGCGGGCACGACGTAGACATCGCCGCCGCCGTAGGGATCTACGACGCGGGCGAAGCCGCGGGCGGCCGGCAGATCGGAGCCGGCGAAACCGGCGATCGGCATGAACGGCACGCCTTGGATCGCGGCCCGCATGCCGGCGATGACGGAATAACAGGCGTGCTCTTTCGCGACCACCGCGCCTTGCTCAACCGCCCGGCGGTAGCTGGGAGCCATGCCGAACGGCGTTTCGAAGCCGATGTAGCCGGCGGAGACGGCGGCGGCGCAGCCCGCGCCGCAGAGGAGATCGACGTCGTAGGCGCCGGCCGTCTTGACGATCTCCAACCCCCGCTTCCCCTGCCGCACGATTTCGTGGACAGCGGCGGCCGGGCCGCGATGCAGCGTGTTCCCGCCGAGCGCGACGATCGCCCCGTCCGGGACGGCGGCGATGACGTCGGCCAGGGTTGCGCGTTTGTCGGTCATGGATTCACCTGCCGGATGCGTCGGGCGACAATCTGGCGGAATCATAGCCGTCCGCTGGTCGAACGGCCGCAGTTCACCGAGACCGGACCGTGGACGTTTGTCGTGCCGCTCAGCCGGACGGCGCTCGCGGTCGACGTGGTGAGCGAATAGGCGTTGCGCGCGACAACGCTTCCCGAAGATCTCCGGGCGCCGTTCGAAATCATCGGCGACCGTCAGCCCGCGCGGGGCTAAAGACGCCGCGCTAAGCCAATAACCCGGCTGAAGCCGGCTATTATTGGACAGTATGTTCGAAGTTCCTGGAGTATTTTTCCGGAAACGTCCTTTTCGTTTCCAACGCATTTTCGTTCAATCGTCTAGCCGGCTTCAGCCGGCACGCGCGTCGCTTCGATCCCCGCGCATCGGAACCTGCACTCGTCATTTTGATCGCCACGCGAGGCCGGCACGCCGCGGGTGCGCGTCAAATTATTGCGCGGCGCCATCCGGTCGGGGCACGGCACGCCGTGCATGCTCGGTCGCACGGCCGATCGCGCGTGGCTGGATGACCCGGTCGTGGCCCTGCGGGCCACCGGGCACGGCATGCCGTGCCCCTACCAGCGTGGACACCGCCAAAGGTTGCCATGATTTTGAACCCACCACCGAACCGCCTCTATCCTTCCCCCGCAGAAAGTGTGAACATCCCAGTCTGGCTGGCCGCGCGAGGAGACGACAACTCGATGCCGATGTACCCGCCCGAGGTCTATCGCTCCTGGCTGACGCCGCTGCGCTTCCTGCAGCGCAGCGCCGACGTCTTCCGCGAAAAGCCGGCCATCATCTACGGCGACCGGACCTGGACCTATCCCGAAATGAACGAGCGGGTTCACCGCCTCGCTTCCGCCTTGCGCGCGTCCGGCGCCGAAAAGGGCGACCGGGTCGCCTACCTCGTGCCGAACATCCCGCCAATGCTGGAAGGGCACTCCGGCGTGCCGCTGGCCGGCGGCATTCTCGTCGCGATCAACACCCGACTCTCCAGCCCCGAGATCGCCTTCATCCTGCAGCATTCCGGGGCGAAGGTTCTCGTCGTCGATTCGGAACTGGCGCGGCTGGTCGAACCGATCCTGGGAGAGGTTCCGGCGCTGGAGACGATCGTCACGGTAGAAGACGTGCCGGGCGGCGTCCGGCTGCCGGGTCCGGAGTACGAAGCGTTTCTGGCCGGCGGCAGCCCCGAGCCGATCGATTGGCCGATCGACGACGAAGACGAAACGATCGCGATCGACTACACCTCGGGCACCACCGGCCGGCCGAAAGGCGTGATGTACACCCATCGCGGCGCCTACCTGAACAGCCTCGGCGAATTGCTCGAAACGAAGATGACGAGCGACAGCGTCTACCTCTGGACGCTGCCGATGTTCCATTGCAACGGCTGGTGCTACCCGTGGGCCGTCACCGCAATTAGCGGCACGCACGTCTGCCTGCGCAAACTCGATCCGGCCGAAGTCTGGCGGCTCGTGCGCGTCGTCGGCGTGACCCATTTTTGCGCGGCGCCGACGGTGCTCATCGCCCTCGTCAACCATCCCGACGCGACCGCCGCGCCGTTGCCGCGCAAATTGATCGTCAGCACCGCCGCCGCGCCGCCGTCGCCGACGATCATCGCCCAGGTCGAAGCGCTGGGGGCGGAGATCGTCCACGTCTACGGCCTGACCGAGGTCTACGGCCCCTACACCGTCTGCGAATGGCAACCGCAATGGAACACGCTGCCGGCGGACGAGCAAGCGCGGCTGAAAGCGCGGCAAGGGGTCGGCTACATCGTCGCCGACGACGCCCGCGTGGTCGATGCCGAGATGAACGACGTTCCCGCCGACGGCCGGACGCTGGGCGAGGTGATCATGCGCGGCAACAACACGATGAAGGGGTACTACGCCGACCCCGAGGCGACCGACCGCGCCTTTCGCGGCGGCTGGTTCCATTCCGGCGATCTGGCGGTGATGCACCCGGACGGCTACCTCGAACTGCGCGATCGGCAAAAGGACATCATCATCTCCGGTGGCGAAAACATTTCCACCATCGAAGTCGAGCAGGCGATCGTCGCCCACCCCGCCGTGCTGGAAGCGGCCGTGATCGCGATCCCGGACGACTACTGGGGCGAGGTCCCGAAAGCCTTCGTCGCGCTCAAGCCGGGCGCGTCGCTGACCGCCGAAGAATTGATCGCCTTTTGCCGAACGCGGCTGGCCGCCTTCAAGGCCCCGAAAGCGGTCGAATTCGGCGACCTGCCGAAGACCTCGACCGGGAAAGTGCAAAAGTTCGTCTTGCGCGAACGGGAATGGGCCGACCACGAGAAGCGGATCCACTGATCGACGCGCCGGGGAATTATTTTATTCTTTCGCCCCTCGCCGGGCGGGGCGCGCCAGTTCGGAACGGCATCGACAACCACCGCCGCCGGGGCGGGGCAGCGCCGCTCCCCTGCGCGATCGTCGCCGCCTCGTTCCCATCAACGATTCCTGTAACATTATGTAAATATATTATGTCCATCAACAACAAGGAGAGACGGTGTTGCCGACGGTCCGCTCCCGGTTCTTGCCGAAAGAATAAAATAATTCCCAGGACCATCGGGGGGCGCCCCGCTGACGAATCGCCGTCCTGCGCATCCGAGGTCGTTGTCGATCCTCCGGACGCGCGGCGACCGCTCGACCCGACTCCCCGACTCGGTCACTTGCAGACCCATTCGGACTGGCGTCCTTGCTGCCACATCCAGCCGGCGGCGTTGGCGTTGGCCTTGGGATCGAAAATGTCCTGCGTGCCGTAGGGGGTCGATTGCCACGTCGAGCGGATGAACTGGAACAGCCCGTACGAACCGGACGGGTTCACGGCGTAGGGGTCGAGATTCGATTCGCACGTCGCCACCCGCAACATGTCGCTGCGCGACTGGCCGTAGCGGTCGGCGGCGGCGTAGATGATCTTGACGACCTGATCGTGGCTGTATTGCGGTTTGCCGTTCGATTTCGTCGCGGGCGTCGGATTGGCCGGGTTTTGCAGATAATCATTGGACACCCAGCCGACCTGATCGCCGTACGTCACCCGCTGGAAGCCGTTTTGCCAGACGCCGGTCAAGGTCACCTTCGAGCCGGCGGGGATCGTCGTCATCGATTCGTCGTTCGCGCTCGGCCCGGAGCGCATCGTCAGATCGGTCGTCGTGAAGGCGAGGCCGGAGCCCGCTTTCGGCGTCTTCGCGTCGACGTTCGGATCGGGCGTCGCCTGCTCCGCCGCGACAGCCGTGGCCGGCACGACCGCCCAGAGCGGCAGCCAGCCGAACATCCACATGAACTCGGCCGAGACGTAGCCGTTTTGCTCCTGGCCCGTCAGATGGACCGTGCTGCCGGACGGCACGCGAAAGACCGTGCCGGAACCGTCGTTCGCATCCGAACGGAGATCGACGTCGGTCGTGACCGACGCGTCGCCGTTCAGGTCGAGCGACGGGGTCGGCTCCGGGATTGGACTCGGCGCGGCCGTCGGCTCTGCCTTGGCCGGCGAGGCGTCGGTCGGAACCGGCGTCCCGACTGCAACCGTCGCCTCGCCGGTCGGCGTCACGCCAGTCGGCGCGGCATCGGTCGGCACGACCAGGGCTGGCGTCTCGGTTCCGGATGGCGGCGGGGCGGGCGGCGTTTCGGCCCCCGCCGCCAGCGTCGTTTCGGCTGGCGTGGTCGCCACCGCATCGGTCGCCGGCGCCGTCCGCGTCGGATCGGTTGTCGCCGACGACGACACGGTCGGTGAGGGCTTGTCGAATGCATCGACCCCCTGCTCGGTCGCGGCCGGCGCGCCGGCCACAGTCGGCGCCGGTTGGTCGGTCGTGGCGGGGGCGTCGGTCGCGGTCGGCGCTTCGGTCGCCGCCGGCGCGTCTTGCTCGGCCACGGTCGCATCGGCCTGCGATACGGCCGGCGGCGTGGCGGCGTCCGTGGTCCGGTTCGATTTCTTGCCGCCGCGATCTTTTGTCGCGGGAGGCGGCGCGTCGCCTTCGCCCGAGGCGCCGCTCGCCGAGGACGTCGAAACCGGGCCGCTCGCCGTGGCGCCTTGCGGCACGGCGAGCAACGCGCCGGGAACCCAGCCGGTCAGGCCATCGACCGACACCGGATAGTAGGCGCCTTGCGGCGGCCCATCGACCGACACGACCGTGCCCGGAGCGAAAATGCCGAGCGCCGCCGCCGACGGATTCGGCGCGGCCAGCACGACGGCCTTGCCGGTCAGCGTTTCGGCGTCGGCCAGCGCCGGCCGCGGTCCCATCCAACCGCCCGGCGCCGCCGCGCTGACCAGCAGCGCGCCGACGTAGAGCCATGCAGCCATGCGCCGCATCTGGCGGGTCTCCTTCCCTCCGTCGCTCCCGCTCCCCAGCAGGAACGACAACCGCCAAGTGGGCGTTTTCGACCACCGCGCCGATCGTAGCGGCCGCCGTGGTCAAATGCAACGCTTGAAAAGCCAATACGAACTAACGTCCCTACTCGTTTCCCTGTACGAATAGGCGAACGGTCCTGAAATAATCGTGAACGGACGCCGGAACCGGCGAAGATATTGCGCGGATGTGCCCGAACGTCACCACACCGACGACGAATCGGGCGCCGTTTCAGCGGCCAGGACGCGTCCGGCTTCGGCCAGTGACGGCAGCGACGTCTGCGCGCCGAGCGCCCGTGTCGCCAATCCGCCGACGACGTTCGCGAAGCGGACCGCGCGCGGCCACGGCCAGCGCAGCGCCATGGCGTAAGCGATGCCGGCGGCGAAGGCGTCGCCCGCGCCGGTCGGATCGACCGGCGTCACCGGGATGGCGGGAAATGCCTCCACCCGCTCGGCATCGACAAGGAGGCAACCGGACCCGCCGCGGGTGACGACCGCCGTCCGCAGGTTGGCGATCCGGATGGCGCGCTGCAACGCGGCGATCGCCCGGTCGACATCCGGTTCGGTCGTGACTGTCAGGAGGTCGCGCTCGCAGGCGACGATGGCGTCGTGGCGAAGCGTCAGGTCGAACGCGTCGGCCGGCGGCATGTCGGCCAGGTAGGTCATCGTTCCGAGGAGGCGCGCCTGCGGCGCGGTGTGCGCCGGCAGGTCGGTCAGGAAGCGGATCAGCGGCAGGTCGGGCAGATCGAGCACGACTAGATCGTGGTCGAACAAGGCGGCGATGTCGATCCGGTCGCCTTTGACGATTTGCGCGCCCTGATGCCAGAGGATCGTCCGGTCGGGCGGATCGTCGGTCACGAGCACCGTCGCCAGATCGGTCGGCTCGCCTGGGCGCTCCAGCATCCAGGAACAATCGACCCCTTCCGCCGTCAGCGCCTGCCGGACCAGCCGTCCTTCCACGTCGTCGCCGACAGCGCTCAGGATCCGGACGCGCGCGCCGAGCCGCGCCAGGGCGACCGCGGTGTTCGTGGTCGTCCCGCCGGGCGCGCTCAATTCCCGCTGCACGAGCGCCTGATCGCCGATCGGCGGAAAGCGGTCGAGCAGGAGCAGGCGGTCCCAACTCGCCAGCCCGACCAATGCAATGCGAGGTCCGTGGCTCACCGCGGCGTCAGCAAGGCACGCGCCGGCGCGCCGTCGCCGATGGCGATCTTGAGCGGCAGGCAAATCAGATCGTACGCGCCCGACTCGACCCCTGACAGATTGATCGTTTCGAGGACGAGGACGTCGTTGCCGAGCAACGTGCGGTGGGTCGCCCGATTTTCGTCGCCGTATGGGCCGACCGAGAGATAGTCGATGCCGACCAGCCGGATGCCGCGTTCGACGATCCAGCGGGCCGCGTCGTCGCCGACCCCGACATAGTCCTGGCGAAACGCAAGCGGCGCATCCCCGTTCCATCCGGCCCATTCGTTGGAATTGGCGGTGCGGAGGAGCAATCGCCCCGTGCCGGCCGGGATGTTTGCCGCCTCCAGATGCGCCGGTTCGATCTTCCGCACGTCGTCTGGAATGCGGGCGACGAAACAGGGGCCGTTCCAGCGCGCCAGCGGAATCTCGAGCAACTTGCGGCCGTCGTCGACGTAGTGCCAGTTGGCGTCGACATGGGTGCCGGCGTGGGTCGAAATCGCCAATTGGCTGACGTTGCTTGGCCGGCCGTCGGCGATGCGCGACATCGGCTCGACGCGGGTCGGCGGATGGCTCGGCCAAGTCGGCACGAACGCCGAAAACGGCACGGTGATGTCGTAGACCGGCGCGGCGGCTGGCGTCATGGCCTCGCGTCCTTTCTCCTCGCGTTCGATCGCCGCTCGCACCCGCAGCGGACACCTGCAGCGGACCGGCCGCGGCGGGTGGCGGCGTGCGTGTCGAGACGTCGCGCAAGGATACGCGAGCGGCTGCTCCTCTGCCCCATCGCGCTTCGATCAGAGCGCGCGTCAATGTTTTGCGGCGTCCCCAACGGTCGGGGCACGGCATGCCGTGCCCGGTGGCCCGCAGGACCACGAGCCATTCGCCTGGCGACGACAATCGGCCGTGCGGCCGATCGGGCACGGCATGCCGTGCTCCAACCAGCGCGGGCGAGCAATGCCCTGGTGCGCTCAGTCGCCCGTGATATGCGTGTCGACGCGGGAAAACCGCGGACGGCGTAATCGCCGTCCGCCTGCGAGCGCGCTACGCGGCCGGGGTCGTCAGGCCGCCGCTCGCGCCGGTTTCCTGCGAGAAGAGATAGATGTTGCCGGTCGTGCCGTTGCTGCCGATGTTCTCTTGGTGCAGGACCGCCACGCCGAAATAGCCGGAACCGTTGAGCGGCCGCAGCGCCAGCACCAACTGGTCGTTGACGACCGGCCCGCCGATCTCGCCGCAGGCGACATACGTCGTGTAATCCTGCGCGCTCTTGTGAACGAGGATGACGTACGGCGTGCCGCCAAGCAGATCGTCCAGTTTCGGCGAAACGCCGACGCCGCTGGTCAAGACCGGCGGCGTGGTCAGCGTGCCCCGGTATTGATCGCGCGGGATGACCTGATTGTTGGAATC
>JAICJJ010000177.1 GCA_025928535.1 Thermomicrobiales bacterium | reverse complement strand
TGCATTCCTATCGCGAGCTGCCGCTGCGCATGGCCGAGTTCGGCTCGTGCCATCGCAACGAGCCGTCGGGGGCGCTGCATGGCATCATGCGCGTGCGCGCCTTCACGCAAGACGACGCGCACATCTTCTGCACGCCGGAGCAGGTGGTCGACGAAGTGCGCGGGGTGATTGACCTTGCGATCCACATGGCCGGCGTCTTCGGCTACGACTTCCAGGCCTACCTGGCGACGAAGCCGGAAAAGTCGGTCGGCAGCGACGAAGTCTGGCAACGCGCCACGGACGAGTTGAAGCGGGCGATGGAGTCGCGCGGGCTTGCCTACAAGATTGACGAAGGCGGCGGCGCCTTCTACGGGCCGAAGATCGACATCAAATGGGTCGATGCGCTCGGGCGGGAATGGACGGGGCCGACGATCCAGGTCGATTTCAACCTGCCGGAACGGTTCGACGTGACCTACGTCGGCGAAGACGGCGAGCGGCATCGGGCGGTCATGATCCATCGGACGCTGCTCGGCTCGATGGAGCGTTTCGTCGGCGGCCTGATCGAGCACTACGCCGGGGCGTTTCCGGTCTGGCTGGCGCCGGTGCAGGCGAAACTGATCCCGATCACGACTGATCAGGCGCCGTTCGCCCACGCCGTCGCGCATCGCTTCGCCGACGCCGGCCTGCGGGTCGAGGTCGACGACAGCCGCGACCGGATGCAGGCGAAGATCCGGAACGCGCAACTCGAAAAGATTCCGTACATGCTGATCGTCGGCAAGCGGGAAGTCGAAGCGGGCGCGCTCGCGGTTCGCCTGCGCGACGGCCGCGACCTCGGCCCGATGCCGGTCGACGACGTGCAGCGGCTGATCCTCGATCAGGTCGAGTCGTTGTCGCTCCACCTGACGAAAGCGGACGGAGCGGCGGCGCAATAGACGTCCATTTGCCCGGCCATCTTCGACGAACCCGCGTCGTTTCCTCATGAGATGACGCGGGTTCGCTCACGTTCGAGGATGACCAACGCCCGTTCAAGCGGGACGTTCGCCGCATCATGACGAAAAAAGCGGTCGAGCGCGCGATTCGCGGATTCGACGGTTTGGTCGGCCAAGCGAAGGACGATCACCCCGAAGGAGCCGGAGGCGGCCCGGTGATAGCGAAGGCCAAAGTCAAGATCCTGGGTGACGATGACCCGACTCTGTTGCATCGCCAGTTCGACCACCCGGTCATCATCAATCCAACCGAGACCCAGCGACTGGAGATCGACAGCGTCAAAGCCGAAGACCCGCCGAAGGTAGGCGGCCGATTCAGGCGAGAGGTTGGCGTCGAGAAGAAACGCCGTCAAGCGGCATCGCCGACCGGCGCGGAGTCTCCGGCAACGAGCGCGGCGGCATAGAGCAAAGCCTCGGCCACGTCTTCGGGCGTCAGCGTCGGATAAGCTTCCACGACTCGTTCGACGCTGTACCCGTGCGCGAGCAGATTCAGAATGAGCGCGACCGGAATACGCGTGCCGGCGATCACCGGCTTGCCATTCAAAATCAGGGGGTCGGTCACGATGCGATCGCTCATGACACGAGTATCCGGCGGCGGCGGGATGGCGTCAACGCGGCGATCTGGCAGACCCGGCCTCGCTCAGCTCACGCGAATTTGATCACGTAGGCCAGCACGACCACTGCCACGATCGCCGGGTAGGCGATGCGCGCGACGAGATCGAGGCGGCGGATGTCGGACAGACGGCGCTGCTGGTAGAGCCGGTTGGCATACATGCTGACCAGAATGCAGAGCGCGGCCAGCACGATGAACGCATAGAAGCCCCATTCGATGGCGACGGTGTAGCCGACGTCCGGCAAGGCGCTGCGGACGCTGGTGAGCAACACCGCCGTGGTCAGGATGCCGGTCACTCCGAACGACACCCGCGCTTCCAGCGATTGCGGCGAAAAATAGAGCGAGACATAGGTGACGAGCACCAGCAAGGCGAGCGGCAGGAGGTTCTTGACCAGAAACGAACCGAGCACGCGTTCGATCGATACGTTGGCGGTGAAAAGCGAATAGTCGACGCCGCCGCTCGACCCGGTCGCTTGCGGATCGCCGAGCAAGGCGGTCGTGCCCACCGTGTCCTGATAGAGATCGACCGACGACGCCTGCCAGTTCGGGATGTCGTTGACCGTGCGCGAGGTGTTGCTTCCGCTTTGCAGACGCTCCGACTGGGGCGTCGCCAGCAAGACCGGATCGATCGCATAGACAAGTTGCCACGACGGCAACGAGCGGTTCTCGAACTGAATGATCAGATTTTGCTGATCGAACGGATAGGCGTGAAATTCGAGCGGCGCCTTGAACCGCCCCGTCACTCGGTAAAGCCGATACGTCATGCCGTCCACGACCGCGTTCTTCAACGGCTGGCCAAGCGACAGCGACGGATCGACGGCGTTGGTGAAGGCGATGTCGGCGGCGTTGTCGCTGCCAGTGTATTTCAGCCAGAGAAAGAAATCGGCGAAGAAACTGCGGTCGCTCGTGTCCAGATCGGTAATCTGATTGAAGTTGATGCCGGCGAAGACGATCCGCTGGCGGTCGAAATAGCGGTCGTCGACCTTGATCGTCAGCCCCTGCGCGATTTCATCCGACACATCGACACCGGTTTGCGGCACGTACGGCTGCAACTGGATCGGAGCGGATTGAAAGTGTCCCCCGCGCGCTACGCCGAAACTGACCGAGCGGGGCGGCGTGCGAGTCTGATCGAACCAGATCGGGCCGAGCAGGCCGGGCAGTGAATGCTCCGGGCTATCGAGCGCGAGCAGGGCGTCTCGCACGTTCGTCCGCAACGCCGGGCGGTCGTCGATCTGCGTCCTGGTCAGCGCCGTTCGGACAGCGTCGACGGCGACGATCGCCGCTTCGTAGGTCGTGGCGCCGCGCCAGCCCGGCGCCGAGCCGTAGGCGCTGGCGTACGCGTCATACCAGCGCAGGCTCTCGCTCGTCAGGCTGTCCATGATGAGCGGCGACGCCGCATAGAGATCGTTCGTGTATTTGCCCGGATCGGTCCGCTCCGCCGGCAAACCGGCGAAGGAGGCCAGAAAGAGATCGGACCCGATTGCTTCCGAGCCGACGATCGGTCCCGTGATGCCGGCGTCGCGGATCGCGACGATCGCCTGCTGCGCGAAACTCGCCTCGATCCCGATGACGACCGTGCCGGGATGGGGATCGCTTCGCAGCGTGGCGACCGCCTGCGTCAGCGACGCGTCGAACCCGCCGCTCATGACATCGACCGCGAGCGCGTGCCGCACCTGCCCATGACCGGGATAAGCCGACAGCAAGCCGGCGAACAGGCTGCGGCCGTAATCCGAGTTGTCGGCGATGAGGCTGATCTGGTCGGCGTTCAACACGTCGTGGAGATAGGCGGCGAGCAAGGCGCCCTGGGTCGTGTTGTTGAAGGTCATCCGGAAATACCATGGATGATCCATCGTCACGTTGTCGGCGTTGGCGGTGCTGGTGATCGCCGGAATGCCGGCCGCCTCGTACACCGGCGCCGCCGCGACCGAGGTGGAACTGGTCCGATGCCCGATCACCAGCAGCGCCCGTCCATCGGCGACGATTTGCTGGGAGACGGCGCGCGCCGTCGCGGGATCGTCCTTGTCGTCGTACACCAGAAGCCGCACCGGATGACCGTCGAGGCCGCCTTCGTCGTTGACGCGGTCGAGATAGAGCCGGATGCTGTCGACCATTTCGGTCCCGTATTGCGCGCCGGCGCCGCTCATCCCGCCGGCGAACGCGATATAGACCGGTTCTTCTTCGGCGAACGGCCACCCGCGCAGGGCAACGAACAGGCCGGCGCCGATGGCGACGACGATCAGCGCCGCGACGGCGCCCCAGAGCCAGAGCCGCCGGTGCATGGGTGGCCGCACGGCGGCATAGGTGAAATCGGGCGGCGGCGCGGGATCGACGATCCCTGCGAGTTCCGGCGGAATGACCGGCGCGACCGCGCGGAGGCGCGTCAGCGCGGCCCGGGTTTTCGGATCGGGATCGAGTTGGGCGGCGCGCTCGAGGCAAAAGCGCCGCTCGGGGTCGTTGCGCGCAAGCGAGGCGAACCAGAGCCAGGCGGGGACATATTCGCGATCGACCGCAAGCGCTTCGGCCAGATTCTGGCGCGCGTCGTCGACGTCGCCGGCATTCGCCGCGTCGATGGCGCGGCGCGTCAGCATCACCGCCGAGGGAGTTCGATCCGACATCGATATCGCTCCAGCGCTGCCCGGTGTGCGCACAGGCCGAAACGCCGCGCCGTCGCGCGCCGGAGCCGCCTGTCCGCCTGCTTGCCCGGAGCCGAATGGTATCGGCAGCCCGCCGGACGCTCAAGCCGGGCCGATTCGAGGCGTCGAGAAGTCGAGAAGTCGAGAAGTCGAGAAGTCGAGAAGTCGAGGAGATACGACGACTCCGTGGGCTCGAGCGCCGTGCGGCTGGCTCAGCCTTGCTCCATCATCGCCAGCAGGGTGGTGACGGTTCGCCAGTTGCGGCCGGTGCTGATCGTCCCGAGCGTCCGGTCGAAGTAGTCGTTGGTCAGTTTGCTCCGTCCGAGGCCGTTCGGCGCATGCACATAGATTTCCTGGCCCTGGGCGACGAACGTGTCCGGCGGCGACCGGTCGGGATCGAGCGCGGCGATGCGCGCGGGGTCGGGCGCGGCGGCCAGAAACAGGACGTGGAGCGCGGTTTCCGGCGCGCCCGCCGCGAGATACGGATTGCGGGCGACGACCTGCCGCAGTTGCGCCGCCGTCCGCGTCACCACCGGCGCCTGAAACCCGAATCGCTCGGCGATGCCGGCCGCGATCAACGCCGGAATCTCCATCGCCAGCGCCGGCGCCGCCGCGAAAACGACATTGCCGCTCTGGATATAGGTCCGCACATCGCCGCATCCGGCATCGGCGAACATCGCCGCCAACGCTTTCATCGGCAGGCGGTTCTTGCCGCCGACGTTCACGCCACGCAAGAGCGCGACGTAGATCGCTGAATCCTTCACAGCACGATCAGTCTCAAACGTTGCCGTACTGTGCATCAATCCCTCGGCCGGGTAAGCGCATCCCAATCGCGCGCATGCGGTCCTGCAGCCACCCGGGTTATATGTTGCTCGGTTTGACCAAGTCCATCAGACCAGATTCATACAGGAAACGGCTTGGCTTTACCCGCGTCTCAGAAGCCTTGGCGAGATACGAAACGTACAGATTCGCCGAAGCTCTCGTCATGCCCACGTAGAACACCCGTCGCTCGTCCTCAACGTTCGCTCGTGTGTGCGGGAGAATTCCTTCATTGCACGAAGTCAATACGACGGTGTGCCATTGCCTCCCCTTAGCCCTGTGGTAGGTGGAAAGCGCGATTCCATCGGTTTGTTCTCCCGCGATGGACGACTTTCCCCTCTCAAGCATCCGCAGCAACCGATCCACAAACTGACTCGTGTCGTTTCCAAACGATTCCGCGACTTCAAAAATTTCGCTTAACGTTCCGGACTCGCTTCCTGGATCGTCAAGATGGGCGGCCATATCCTTGAGCCCCCTGAATCTGTCTCGCAGCACCGTCAGTTCCGCCTGCAACCCGTCTGCGCGGATCAACTTCTCAAGCGCCGGCGCTAGTTGACTCTCGGAACTCTTTGGGAGGGCGCGGCCAAACTCGACCGACGTAACACCCTTCACGAAATCCCCAGATTCCGCTAGAACGAGACGAATTTTCAATAGTTCTTGATCGTTGATATATCTAAAATAGGCTCGAACGATTTGGATTTGATCATCAATCGTTGGCTCTTTACCGCTCTTCAAATCAACTTTCACCTTCAAAGCGGCAAGAAGACGAGGCAGGATCTCATTTGACAAGATGTTGTGTTCTTTCGCGACGAAGAAGGGTAGTTCGCGAGCGATGAGTTCCAACTGAAGTGGAAAACTCTGAGCGTTCATCCGGTATAGAACTGCAATATCGGAAAACGACAGGCTGGGGTGCTCGACGAAGACTCGCTCACAGAAATCGAGCACCGCCGTCGCCTCGATCGACGTCGTCAGCGACGGTTCGACCAGGATGCACGCTTCGTCGCTACGGTGTGCGACCGGCCTCTTATCGATCCGTGTGGGATTATGTCGAATAAGGCGGTCCGCGTAGCGAACAACATTTCCAGGGCAACGATAGTTCGTCCTAAGTTCGAAGGTGGCAGTCTCTCGTTCGAGGCTTTTCTCTATATCGATAATGAAATCAGGCGAGCACCCGCGAAATCCATAGATCGCCTGACCGTCGTCGCCTGTGACGACAAGGATGGCGCGCCTCGCAATCAGTTTGATGAGTTCAACGTCCAAGCGGTTC
>JAICJJ010000082.1 GCA_025928535.1 Thermomicrobiales bacterium | reverse complement strand
TCGGTCAGACCCAGAAACGTGGGATGCATCATCGGAATGCCGCCGACCGGTCGCGCCGCGATCGCGTCGTGCCGCTCCGGGCCGACGCGCTTGCCGATCGCGGCGCCGTCGGCTCCGAACACGACCATTCCGGATCCGACGAGATCGACGCCGGGATGCTGGCGCAAATAGTCGAGTTGTCGTTCCAGACGCCGGGGATAGGCCACATCATCGCCGTCCATGCACGCATAGTAAAAACCGCGGCTGAGCTCGATCGTCTGGTTGCGGCGAATGGGCCGGCCGCGCCAGGCTCCGTCGGACCAAACGTGGATGCGGCGATCATCAAAACCCCGGAGGATGTTCAGCGTATTGTCGGTGGAGCCGTCGTCGATGACGATCAACTCCCACTGCGGGCAGGTTTGCCAGAGGATCGATTCCACGGCCGCGGCGATGGTTCGTTCGTTGTTGCGGACCGTCATGCCGATGCTGATCAACGGCTGGTCGCCAAACGTTTCAGTCATCTGCGCGCCTCCAGACATCGCCGCTCGAGCCGATGGCGGACTGCCGCCGGGAAGTCGCCAGCGTGCAGTGCAACGCGGGCAGGATTTGCTCGATCAGGCGCTCTTGGCCGTCGATGCGGAACCTGGCTCCATGTCCTGTCAGAACGAGCGTCGGGCGGCCGCGACGGTCGCTGGCCGCGGCGACGGCGATCGTTCGCTTGGCCACCGCACCGGCTCATGGCGGGCCAAAGCAAGCGGCGAGAAGGCGAGCATCCGAGCGTCCTATCCTTCCAACCAGCCTCTCCCCTGCGCGGTGGCGCCGATCGCGGTCAGAGCAAATTGGGCAGCGGCATTTGCCGGACGATACCGGACTTGACGTCGGACCGGCCCCGATTTGCTCTGCGCCAACTCTTCGTACAGCCTGAGATGGCGCTCGACCATGACCTCGGTCCGAAACTGTGATCGCGCGTAATCACGGATTTCAACTGGGTCGATCTTCCCTTCGGCAATGTCGTCGAGCGTCCGCTCGATCGCGGCGGCCAGTTCGGCGACGTTGCCTGGCTCCACGAGCCTGGCGTGCCGCCCCACTTGCTCTGGAACGCCGCCGACCGCCGAGGCGACCACCGGCAGTCCGCTCAACATTGCCTCCGTGATCACGCCTGGCAGCGATTCGGTGAAACTCGGCAGGACGTGCATATCGACATCGCGATAGAGTTCGGCAAGTTCGCGGCCCGACTTGATGCCGAGAAACTGCACCCGATCGACGAGGCCGAGTTCGCGCGTTCGTTGCGTGCATTCCTCCTCGAGCGCCGCGTTGTGATAGACCAGCAGCAACTCCACATCGTATCGGTCGGCAACGTGCCGCACCGCTTCCAACAGGACATCGAGCCCTTTGAGCGGGATCAATTGTCCGACGTAGAGAATTTTGTACCGCCGATTCGTTGTCGGTTTCCGCGCGTCGCCGGCCGGAAAGAACACGTCCGACGGGAGGCCGTTCGGAATGATGCGAATCTTGGCCGAGTGCTCCACAAAGAGCGAGCGCATGTAATCCTGTTCATATTTGGTCAAGGCAACGATGGCGTCGGCCCGACTCAGCAGGAGACGCGTTGCGAGAATGCGGGTACGCAGGATTGAATGGCCGGCTGTCCACTCGGGGTCGAGCAATCTCGGATTGTCGTGAGCGGTGTAGACAAACTTGGCGCCATATGGAGCGGTCGCCATCCGGAGTGCGCCTTTCCCGATGTGGTGGACATGGACGACGTCGAACCCATCCTCGGGAACGAACGCGTGGTGACCCGCGGTCACCACATCGACGCCGCGCGCCCGCAAGCCGGCAGCGAGCAGGGGTTCCGTCAAGAATGCGACTTGCCGCTGATAGGACTCGCCGCGATCGAAGATGCCGCCGACAAGGCATACTCTCATCTGACTTGCCCTCCCGGTGAGGTCGTTGTGCGCCGAAGGGATGTCGACCGTCGCGCTTTCCCGTCGTCCGATTGTCTGATGTGCAAGCGGCCATAGATGAACTTCAGGGCAAAATAGAGATAGATCGGCCAAAAGAAATAGATGAGGATTTGACTCAGCACCGCCAGGCTGCCTTGCACGAGGAACGTGCTCCAGACGCCGGTGTATTGCCAGATGAACGTCTCGATGGAATTTTGCGCCTGTTCGAAGGCGCGCTGAACCTGCCATACAAGCAGGGCGAGCGCCGCGTAGCCGATGGCGACGCCAAAGAGGTGAAAATTGAAGAAGAGCTCCGCCGCGAACGGGACGATCTGGTCCCCCTCCAGCGTCGTGATGTTTCCATAGATCATCTGGTTGTAGATCGTCACGCCACTGTACGGTCGGAACGGCTTTCCAATAATCGGAACGGGAAGGAGGACGGATGCGCCCAGTGTGGCGCCCCAGTAAAGATGGCGGGCGTAGTCGGATGACTCGAGCGCAAACGCCGTGAATTGCGGCGCCCCGCCGTAGACCTGGAACGTTTCGTCAAGGTTCAGTTGCCGGCCCAGCGCTTGCCGCGCCGACGGATCCGTCAGCAGATCGGCGAGGCCAATATTGCTGGTTCGATAGGCTCCGAGCGCCATCAGCACGAGAAAGCCGGCGGCGCCGGCGGCGAAAATGGCAAATGTGGAAATGCGGCGAACTCGCGTCGAGTAGACGGTCGCCAGCGCGATGACCGGCGCGACCATCGCGCCGCGGTTGTAATTGAACGTGTAGTAACTGCCGATGATGAAAATGAGCATCGCCGGCGCGACGATCAGGCGCGGCAGGCGGGGCCCCTGGCGCCGATCGATCCACCGGCACCACAGCATCACGAGGGCGAATCCGAGGAACGGCATCAGGAATGAAGAGGCGGCGCCGATCAGCGACGCCGACTCGTCGGACGGGATCAAGTCCGCTGCGTTCGGTTGCGTGAAGTAGGCGACCAGATCCGAGAGTCCCCCATATCTGAAGTAGATCCCGATCAGGCCGAGACCCGCGTAGAGCGCGATCAGGCGCAAATCCGGACTCCAGCCGGAGCGGGCGCCGGCCCGCCGCACGCGGGTCGTTCGATCGCGGCTCCGAGCCTTCTGGCTCAACGCCTGGTACGTGGCGCAAAACGAAGCGTAGGCCAATGCGCCGAGCAAGATCGCCCAGTTGATCGACTCGTCAGCGGGTAGATGCGGCAATGTGCCCGCCGCCGGGCCAGCGAAATTGATGTACAAAGGAAGGACGACCAATTGCACGGCGAAGGCCGCCGTCACCCAGTTGAGCGGGCAAAGCGGCGTCGCCCGAATCGGCCGACATGCCGGAAAAACCACTTGCATGGTCGAGAAGGTCAACGTGCTGAGGAGGACCGTCGGAAAGCGTTGGCTGTTGGGCGCGACGAGGAAAATGAAGGTGACGATGTAGATCGGCGCAATCGCCAACCACAGGCTCCGCGTCCCTCCCGGATCGCCTCGATCGGTGCGCTGGCGACTGTTCCCGTCGCCCGGCGAACCTATCGCCAGCCGATTGGGACGCACGGCGTAGCGCTCATCCATCGCCGCTCCTCCGAGTTTGGACTCCGAGGAACAAAGCCAGACCGACGCTCGTGATCGAAAAGGCGCCAAGGTACGCCAGGGCAAGCCCGGTGGCGCCCCAAGCCGGAATCAGCCGCCAGGCGACGCCGACCAACGTGGCGGCGAGCAGGAGGTCGAACGCGAGCCGCCATCCGATCGAGCCGACGCTGACGATCGCCTGACCCAAAACGGTGTTCAAAGCCGTCGGCACGGCGCCGACGGCGAGGACGGCGAGGACCGGCCAGCCGACGGCGTACGTCCGCCCATAAAGCGCCATGACCGGCCAGGCAAAGGCGACCAACGCCGCCCCCGGCACGGCCGTGCAGGCGATGCTCAGCATGAGATTGGCGCGAAACACGGACCGAAATGCGGCCGGGTCGCCCGTCGCGTGGAGATTCGCCAGCATTGGCAACACGATGCTGGCGACGGCCGTCGGCACGAAGAGGATCGCGTAATACCACCGGCTCGCCGCGGAAAACAGCCCCATCTCGACGTAGCCGCCCGGGCGGTTGACGAGGAAGAGATTGGCGGCCCACATCGCCGGCATGGTCGCCAGCCCGGCGAGCAGGGCGGGAATGCTGAACCGAAGCACCTCGCCAAGATGCTCGCGCCATGTTCCGCGCCCCACCGGCATGCCGATCTTGCGCGATTCGCGCTCGATCAACCGCCAATAGAGCCCGGCGCTGATTGCTTCGCCGGCCGCCCAGGCGGCGACGCCGCCGGCCAGGCCGGCCCAGGCCACGCCCGCCACCAGCAGGACGGCGTCAGAAACGCCTTCGATTGCGCCGACCTTGGCGCTGCCCCGAAATGCTTCGAGTCCCATCAAGACGCCAAGTTGAGTCCCGTTCAGCGCGCCGAAAAAGAGCAGCACAGCGGCGATTCGCAATTCGAACGCCATCGCCGGCGCGGCGAAGACGCGCGCCGCCAGCCAGGGCGCCATGGCGGCGAAGGCCAGCGCCGTCAGCAGCCCGGCCGCCGCACCGAGGGCCAGCGATAGCCCGGCGATCTGCCCGGCGCGCTCCAGGGAGGTGGCCCGGTGCTCGGCCACGAATTTCGTCGCCGTCACGCCGAGCCCGAGGCCGCCGACCACGGTGAACAAGGTGATGGTGTTCTGGATGATGCCGAGTTCGCCGAATGTCGCCACGCCGAGGAGCCGCGCGACGAACAGCGAAGCCACAATCGGCAGCGTTCGCGAGAGCATGGCCCCGACGACCGACCAGAACGCGTTCGACACGAAGCGGACGCGCAGCGGATCGGCGCTGACGCTGGTGAGGAGACGCTCGGCCCGCGGCCGCAACGCGGCCGGCATCGCGGCGGCCAGGTCGATCATCGGTCAGCAGTCCGAGACTGACTCATCGGCCTGCCGCCGCCAGGCGCGACGGCCGCGCCGCGATCGTGCGCTCCAGCCCCTCGGCGAAGGAAATGTCGCCTCGGTAGCCGAGCGCGTCGCGCGCGGCCGAGATGTCCGCCAGCGAATGTCGAACTTCGCCCGCTCGCGCCGGCTCATGGCGCGGTCGGGCCGCCACACCAAGGCGGCTCGCCATCAGCGAGAGAACGGCATTCACCGACACCGCGCGACCGGTGGCGATATTGAAGACGCGCCCGGCCACGCTCGGCGCGGTGGCCGCGCGCAGGTTCGCATCGACGACATCGTCGACATGGACGAAATCGCGGGTCTGCTCGCCATCGCCGTAGACGACCGGTTCGGCGCCCTCCGTTAGCGCCTGCAGGAATTTCGGGATCGCCGCCGCGTAGTGCGACGCCGGGTCCTGACGCGGCCCGAACACATTGAAATACCGCAACGAAACCGTCTCGATTCCGTACGCCTCCGTCCAGACCGCGCAGAGTTGTTCGCCCGCGAGTTTGGAAATCGCGTATGGCGACAGGGGATTCGGCGTGAGGGTTTCTGTCTTCGGCGACTCCGGCCGGTCGCCGTAGACCGCCGCCGACGAGGCGAGCACGACGCGAGGCCGCCCGCTCGCCTGCGCCGCGCGCAGGACATTGAGCGTGCCGCCGATATTGACATCGAGGGTCGTGTGCGGGTCGACGAACGAGCGCGTGACCGACGGCACGGCGCCGAGGTGAAAAACGACGCGGACATCGCGCATCGCCCGGCGCACCGTCGCTTCGTCGCGCAAATCTCCTTCGACCAGATCGATTCGCCCGCGCACGTCCGCCAGATTTTCCGGTTTGCCGCTCGAGAAATCGTCGAGCGCCCGCACCGCCGCGCCTTCGTCGACGAGGCGGCGAACGAGGTGCGATCCGATGAAGCCGGCGCCGCCGGTGACGAGCAACATGTCCGCTCCTTACTGCAACGATCGCGCGCCGATGGAAGCCATCACGCAGCGTGACGCGCGACCGCGTCGGCGAGCCGCGCCGCGAGGCGGGCGCAGACGTAGTCCACCTGCTCTTCCGTCATGTCGGTAAAGAACGGCAGCGCCAGCGTCGTTCGCGCGATTCGCTCGGTCACTGGGAAGGCGCCGAGGCGGCAGCCGAACCGTTCGCGATAGAGCGGCTGCAGGTGGATCGGCACGAAGTACGGCCGGCTCGGCACGCCATCGGCCGCCAACGCCGCCATCAGCCGCGCGCGGTCGATCCGTTCGTCGAGCCGGATCACGTAGACGAACCAGCTCATGCGCGTCGTCTCCGGCGCGACCCATGGAGCCTGCACGCCGTCCAACTCGCCGAGGCGCTCGGCGTACCAGGCGGCGACGCGGTTTCGACGGTCGAGCATCGCATCGAGCCGGCGCAATTGCGACTGCCCGAGCGCGGCGCTCATTTCGTCGAGGCGGTAGTTGTAACCGAGTCGCACATGGTTCATCCATGTGCCGTTGTCGTCGCGCCCCTGATTGCAAAGGCTGCGCAGCACGCGTCCCAACGCCGCGTCGTCGGTCACGACGACGCCGCCCTCGCCGGTGGTCATCTGCTTGTTCGGATAGAAGGCGAAGACCGCCGCCTGCGCTTGCGTGCCGACGCGGCGGCCGTGGCGCTCGGCGCCGATCGCTTCGCAGGCGTCCTGGATGACGGTCAGACCGTGGCGATCGGCGATGGCGTTCAATGCCTCGATCGGAGCCGGCTGGCCGAAGACATCGACGGCCAGAATGGCGCGCGTCCGCGCCGTGACGCGCGCTTCGACGCGCGCCGGATCGATATTGAGGGTTGCGGCGTCGATGTCGGCGAACACCGGCGTCGCCCCTTGATACAGCATGCAATTGGCGGACGCGACGAAACTGAACGGGGTGGTGATCACTTCGTCGCCCGGGCCGACGCCAATCGCGGCCAACGCCAGATGGAGACCGCTGGTGCCGCTGTTGACGGCGACCGCTTCAGCCGCGCCGATGTAGGCGGCGACGGCGGATTCGAATGCGGCGACCTGCGGACCCATGCTCAACGACGGCGTCCGCAGCACGCTGAGGACGGCCGCGATGTCGTCATCGTCGATCGACGGCTGCGACAACGGAATGCGCATCGCGCTTGCGGTTACGGCGGCGTTCATCAACACCTTCCTCCTGTATGCGGCTCGGCCACGCTCGGCCGCGATCATTGCGCCGTCATTGCCAGGTCGGCGACGTCGAGCGACGCGAAGAGGCCGCCGCCGGCCGCGTCGACCAGGCGGAAGAGGCTGTCCCGCGTGGTCGCGTCATCGCCTGACGTCGCCGCCTGCGCGATGGTTCGGATTTCGTCGTCGAGGTCGATTGCGTGCATGCCGGCGAAGGTCGGCTCGACGATGGCGGTGATCTTTGGATGCGCGGTGGAGAGAACCATCTCGTCGCCGAGCCGGAGTTCCTCCTGAAGTTTTTCGCCCGGACGCGGGCCGGTGATCGCGATTTCGATGTCTTTGCCGACCCGTAGCCCGCGCAGGCGGATCATCCGCATCGCGACTTCGAGGATGGACACTTCCTCGCCCATGTCGAGCAGGTAGATGGCGTCGCGGTCGCCGAGCACGCCCGCTTCGATAATCAGGCTTGCCGCTTCCGGGATGGTCATGAAATATCGCTTCATCGCCGAATCCGTCACGGTCACCGGGCCGCCGGCGTCGATTTGCCGTTTGAACGTCAGCATCACGCTGCCGCGGCTTCCCAGCACATTGCCGAAACGGACGCTGCATGCGGACAGCCCCGTTTCGCGAGCGACGGCATGGATGGCGAGTTCGGCGACGCGCTTCGAGGCGCCCATCACGCTGGAGGGCCGGACCGCCTTGTCGGTCGAGACGGACACGAAGCGTTCGACGCCGAAGCGCGCCGCCGCTTGCGCCGTCTCATAGGTGCCGACGACGTTGGCCATAAAGGCTTCGCTCGGATGCTCCTCCATCAACGGCACATGCTTGTAGGCCGCGACGTGGAAGACGATGTCCGGTCGATGCTGGGCGAAGACGGCGGCCAGACGAGCGGGGTTGGTGACGGAGGCCAGGACCGGCCTGAAGTCGGTGCCGCTGCTCGCGACGGCGACCTCCTGTTGCAGATCGAACAGCCCAGTCTCATTGATGTCGAGGGCGATCACCCGGCTGGCTCCGAGTTGGGCCGCTTGCCGCGTCACCTCCTGGCCGATCGAGCCGGCGGCGCCAGTGATGAGCACCCGCCGGCCGGCGATGAAGCGCCGGCAGCGCGTCTCGTCGTGACCGACCGACGGCCGCCCGAGCACGTCGACCAGATCGAAATCGTTCGGCTTCCGGTTCGACGCTTCGCCCCGCAGCAACTCGCCGATATGCGGCATCGTCAGGACGCGGGCGCTCGATGCGCGCGCTCGCTCCCGTATCCGCGCCATGGCGACGCCGGTGCCCGACGGGATCGCGATGATGACGACGTCGACCGCATCGCGTTGGACGAGTTCAGGAATCGCCTGCGTGTTCCCGCGCACCGGCAATCCCTGGATCCGTGTCCCGACCTTTTTCGGATCGTCGTCGATGAAGGCGACCGGCCGGTAGCCCCAGTCGGCGTTGCGGCACAACTCGCGTGCGAGCAATTTGCCGCCTTCCCCGGCCCCGACGATGAGCGTCGTCTCCAGCGCTGGATCGATTGGTGGACGCCGCCAACCGGGGAAGCCGCGCTGACCCAACGGTCGGGTGACGACGTGCGTGACGGCGTCGATCGCGGGGTGCAGGCTCGATCGCAGCGAACCGGTGGTTGCCTCGACCGCGCCGTGCGTCAACCGCGCCAATGCCGTCAGGAGAATCC
>JAICJJ010000359.1 GCA_025928535.1 Thermomicrobiales bacterium | reverse complement strand
CCGGCCGGCTACTTCCTCGTCTCGACCGACGGAGAGGAGGGCCGGATCGGGCCGGTCGCGGCGATCGACGCGGAGCGGTTGCCCGACGTGCTCGGCCGCGCGCTCGCCGCCGCCGGCCGCCTGCACCGGCCGGGAATGGCGTGGCGGATCGAATTGCCGGGCGAATGCTGGGCGGCGTACGAGCCGTTGCGCGCGGCCGGCTTCCGCCCGGAGCGGCTGATCCGCATGCTCGCCTCCGAGCCGATCGGGCGCTGGGACCGCTACGTGTTCCGCGACTTCGATTTTCTGTAGACAGTCTGGCCTGGCGCCGCATTCGTTCATCAGACGACAGCCGACAAAAGTATTGTGCTGGTCGGATGTTCGCGGTATGATGCGGCGCAGCGACGCAAATCGACGAATTCCGTTCCTTTCGCTTCGACGCTCGTTCAACCGGGATCGGCGCTGCGGCATCCGCAGCGTCCGTTTTCGCTGAACCATTTCATCAGAGAGGAGCGACTCATGCGACGCCGCGCGACGCTGCCGTTTCTGTTCATGCTCGGTCTGGTTTTCGCAATCGGCATGACGCCGGGCCTGTTGGCGGCCCAGGATGGAACGCAGAAACTCGACTTTACCGATGTCACCGTCCGCCCGTTGGAGGGGAATGGGACAGCCGGAAAGGTCAACCGGGACTATAACGTCACATTGCTTGATGGGGCATACATTCCGGAGGCGCAGTATCCCGAAGCGATGGTCATCAAGGTGCTTGACGGAGTCCTCGCCTTTCGTGTTCTGACCGACGATGTCATTGTCGATCCTGCTGGCGACGTTCCGACCCTGCTTACAGCCAGCCCGCCGATTCCGCCCGGAAGCGATCCCCACAACGGAACTCCCGGTCGAACATTTGCCGCATCCGGGTCGGTTCAGACCTGCTCGGGCAGTCCGCCTAATGGTCTCTGCCTTATCAACCAGAGCGTCGTCGGCCAGGACGGCGATGTGTTCGTCGAACTTCGCCCGGGCTACACGGTGTACCTGCCGAGCAACACGATCTGCTTTTTCTGCAATGTCACCGGTCTGGACCTCAAGGAGAACAAAAGCCCGATCAGTTCACCTGGAAATCAGGTCGTTTTGCTGGTTTGGGCGCCACAAGCGAACTTCAGTTGGTTGAACGGCGTCGGCGTGCCCGTCCCCACGCCTTCCGCCTCGACGCAGGATCTGCACGATGCGGTCGGCTGGACGGTGCTGCGCAACCCCGGCTCGCCATGTCACTGACGCAAGCGCCCGCATAGCGCGAGACCATTGAACCGCGCTCTTGCATCGCCACGCAGGCGCCTGGGGCAATCGCTCAGGCGCCTGCGTTCGCGTTTCAGCCAGAAGGGGTTCCGGCGATTGCGGGCGTTTCATCGGGACCGTTGGCCGCAACCTGGTTTGCCTCGGCGATGGCCTGTTCCAGCGACATCGCCCGGCCCAGGGCCCATGCCCGTTCCCAGTCCGGATTGGCCGTCCTGGCTCGAGCCAGGTGCTCGGCCAGCGCGGGCGCTTCCGTGTCCATCGGCGCCGGCAAGTCGAAGGTCGTTCGCAACGCCGAGGCGGCGCCGAAGAGCCGCACGGAGCGATCGGGCTGGCTATGATCGGCGGCCACGCAGGCCAGGAATTCGATGTTTTCCACCGCCATTTCGTTCGCGCCCAGGTCCTTGTCGAGCGCCAGCGATTCGCGATAGTGGCCGATCGCTTGCCGGTCGTCGCCTTCCAGGCGCGCGATGTGGCCGAGTTGCATGCTCGTGACCGCGACCCAGTAGCGATAGCCGAGCGGCTCGAGAATCGCGCGGGCTTCTTCGATCAGGGTTCGGGCGGCGGGCGCGTCGCCTTGATAGCGGCGAACCATCCCGAGGCCGACCAACGATTGGCCGATGCGGCCGAGGTTTCCCTGGGCGCGCCACGTCGCGAGCGATTCGTTGAAGAGTTCCCCGGCGGCGACAAAGTCGCCCCGTTCGCGGGCGACGATGCCGAGCAGATAGGAGGTTTGCGCGACACCGGTCGAGTCGCCCAGTTCGCGGCGGATCGCCAGCGCTTCTTCGAGCAGCGTCTGCGCCGCTCCGAATTGCTCGTGATTGTGCGGGCGGTTCAATTCCACCACCGCCAGGCCGCTCAGCGATTCGGCGATGCCGCGACGGTCGTCCGCTTCCCGGCAGAGGGCGAGGCTGACGCTGAACTGACGCTCGGCCACGTTGTAGTTGCCGAGATCGACGGCGAGATGCCCCAGCCCTTGCCGCGCCAGCGCGCGCAGGCTCGCGGGGACGCCGGCGTCTTCCGCCAGCGCGCGTTCCAGCCAGGCTCGACCCTCGCCCGGATAGCCCCGCATCTGCCAGAATCGCCAGAGCCGCACCGAAAGCCGCAAGATGAATTCCCGGTCCCCGCGCTGCGCGGCGTCTCCCAACGCGGCGCGCAAATTGTCGTGTTCATCGTCCAGGCGGTTCAGCCAGCGCGCCTGGTCCGGTCCCTGAAGTTCGCGTTCGGCTTCTTCGGCAAATCCAAGCAAGAACGCCTGGAGCGCTTCCTGGACCCGCGCAAACTCGCCGGACGCTCGCAGCGCTTCGAGCGCGAACTCGCGGATCGTCTGCAGCATGCCGTAGCGCAGGCTCTCGTCGCTTGCGTCGGCGTCCACGCCTCCGCCGGTGACGAGGCTGTCGTCGATCAGACCGGCGATGCCATCGACGATGTCGAGGCCAAGATCGCCGTCGCGATTCGCGACGGCATCCGCCGATTCGAGCGTCCAGCCGCCGGAGAACGCGGAAAGCCGCCGGAACAGGCGCTGCTCCTCGGGCGACAGCAGGTCGTAACTCCAGGCGATGGTGGACCGCAGCGCGCGGTGGCGGGGCGGGGCGTCGCGCGGACCGCCGGTGAGCAACGGCAGGCGCGGCTGGAGCCGGCTGAGGAGGGCGCTGGGTGTGAGCATTTTGGTGCGCGCCGCCGCCAGCTCGATCGCGAGCGGCAAACCGTCGAGTTCGCGGCAAGTGTCCGCGACGGTCACCATCGTCACCCGGTCGCTTGCGAAATCGGCGCCGACGTCGCGGGCGCGGGCAATGAAGAGGCGCACGGCGTCGGAGGCGAGCATGGCGTCGAGATCGGATTCGGCGTCTTCAGCCGGCAGCCCCAGCGGCGCGACGGCGAATTCGCGTTCGCCGCGCAGCCGGAGCGGGGCGCGGCTCGTCGCCAGCGCGGCCAGGCCTGGCGCGGCGGCGAACAACTGGCTGAGGAGCGGGGCCGCCTCCACCACATGCTCGAAATTGTCGAGGACGAGCAGCAGCCGTTGGTCGCTCAGGAATCGCGCCAGCCGCTCGACCACTGGCGTTTCGTCGGCGGCGCGGATGCCGAGCGTCTGCGCGATCGTCAGCGGAACCTGGTCGGGGTCGTTCAGCGGAGCCAGCGAGACGAACCAGACGCCGTCGGGGAACGCGTCGCCCGCTTCGGTCGCGACCTGGAGGGCGATGCGCGATTTGCCGACGCCGCCGGGCCCGGTCAAGGTCACGAGGCGGACGGCCGGTCGGTCGAGCAGCGCGCGAATCGCGCCCACTTCGCGTCGCCGTCCGATCAACGGCGTCAGCGGGATTGGCAAGCGGGGGAGCGGAGTGGAAACGGGCGGTTCGGGCGCGGGTTCGGCGTGGTCCGGCCGGGCGGCGGCCAGCAACGCCGCCCGATCGGCATCGTCGAGCGCCAGCGCATCGGCCAACATGCGGACCGTGTCGAGCCGGGGGACGCGCCGCGCGCCCCGCTCGAGATCGCTAATCCCGCGAATGCTCAAGCCAGAACGCTCGGCCAACGCTTCTTGCGACAACGCCGCCGCTTCGCGATGACGTTTCAGCAGGGAGCCGAACGTTGGCGCGGCTGGCGTGTCCATGCCCGACCCTTCCCGGAACCTGATTGACCCAGGCGAACGGAGCATACACCCGCCGCCGCTCGCGTCAATCCCCGCGAATCGAAGTAACTGCTCAGACTGG
>JAICJJ010000477.1 GCA_025928535.1 Thermomicrobiales bacterium | reverse complement strand
GACGACGGCGAAGCCGCGATGTCTGGTTGCGTTCCCGGCGGGGAGGCAGTGATGACCGCCAGGCAGGCGGCGCGACGGCGATCCGGCGACAATGGCCATGCCGCGGCCGACCGTTTGTGGATGGCCGGGCCAGCATCGGTGGCGGCAGAGCGCGATTTGCCGCCATTGGAACCGGAACTGTTCATCAATCGCGAATTGAGTTGGCTCGCGTTCAACCGGCGCGTGCTGGAAGAAGCGGCAGAGCCGGCGAATCCGTTGCTGGAGCGCGTCAAGTTCGTCGCGATCTTTTCGTCGAATCTCGACGAATTTTTCATGATCCGGGTGGCGGGCGTCTGCCGGAAGATCGCGCTGGGAGTCGCCGATCCCGGCCCCGACGGCCGGACGCCGACGCAGGCGCTGAGCGCGATCCGGGCGACGACGCAAGCGCTCCTGAACGAGCAGACCGCCATCCTTTGCGGCGAATTGCTGCCGGCGCTCGCCCGGGCAGGGATCGAAATCGTTCCCTACGACGCGCTCGACGCCGCCGAGCGGGACGCGCTGGCGCAGCGCTTCGAACGCGAAATCTTTCCGATCCTGACGCCGCAGGCGATCGACCGGGCCCGCCGTTTCCCGCACGTCTCCAACCGCAGCCTGAATCTGCTGGTGTCGCTGCGATTGCCGAGCGGGGCTCGCTTCGGCCGGGTCAAGATTCCGGCGACGTTGCCCCGGTTCGTGCCGGTCGAACCGCCGGGCGAGGCGGGCGAGCGCGACGAATCGCCGCGCCGCCTCCGTTTCGCCTTGCTGGAGCAAGTCGTCGCGGCGCACCTGGAGCGGCTCTTCACTGGAGCCGAGGTGCTGGCGTCCTATCCGTTTCACCTCATCCGCGATTCCGACATCGAGGTGGACGAAGACGGCGACCAGGAGGGCGACGACGGGTTGACGCTGATGGCGACGATGCGGGAATCGATCGCCCAACGCGCGTTCGGCCCGGTCGTGCGGCTGGCGGTCGATGCGACGATGCCGGAAAAGGTACGCGCCTGGCTGGTCGATCACATCCACGCGCGCAACCGCGATCTGTACGTCGTCGATGGCCCACTCGGCGCCGAGCATTTCGCGGAATTGCATGGCCTCGACCGCCCCGATCTCAAAGACCCGACGTTCGTGCCGGCGCGAGTGCCGGCGTTCATGCCGGAGCCGGGGCAGGCCGAGGTCGATGTCTTCGAGGTGTTGCGGCGGGGCGACGTCCTGATCCACCTGCCGTATCAATCGTTCGACGCCGTGGTCGATTTCATTCGGGCGGCGTCGGTCGATCCGGACGTCGTCTCGATCAAGCAGACGCTCTATCGGGTCGGCAAGAATCCGCCGTTGATACCGCCCCTGATCGAAGCGCGCGACGACGACACGCAAGTCGCGGTGCTGGTTGAACTGAAAGCGCGCTTCGATGAAGAAAACAACATCTCGTGGGCGTCGGAACTGGAGCGCCACGGCGTTCACGTCGCCTACGGCCTGACCGGCTTGAAAACGCATTGCAAGGTGACGCTGGTCATCCGGCGGGAGCCGGACGGGCTGCGCAGTTACCTCCATCTCGCGACCGGCAACTACAACGCGGCCACCGCGCGCATTTACGAAGATTTCGGGCTGTTCACGGCGCGGGCGGACATGGGCAGCGACGCGATCGAGTTGTTCAACGCGCTCACCGGTTACGCGCAGCCTGAGCGATACCGGACGCTCTGGGTGGCGCCGGGTCACCTGCGGGAGCATTTCCTGGACGCGATCGAACGCGAAATCGAAGCCAGGCGGCGAACCGGCCGCGGCCGGCTGATCTTCAAGGTGAACGCGCTCGTCGACCGGACGATCATTCGCGCGCTCTACGCCGCCTCGCGCGCCGGGGTGGAGATCGACCTGATCGTCCGCGGCGCGTGCAGTTTGCGGCCGGGCGTGCCGGGTTGGAGCGACAACATCCGGGTCGTCAGCCTGGTCGGCCGCTTTCTCGAGCACAGCCGGATTTTCTACTTTGGCAATGGCGGCGACGACGAGGTCTACCTCGGCAGCGCCGACCTGATGGAACGGAATTTCGACCGGCGCGTCGAAGTGGTCTTTCCGGTCGAAGACCCGGTCCTGGCGGCGCATGTGCGTGACGTCGTGCTACCGACCTACCTGCGCGACACCGTCAACGCGCGACAGCTCGAGCCAGACGGTTCATACGTCCGGGTCGCGCCGACCCCCGGCGAAGCGCCGTTCGACGCGCAGCAATGGTTTCTGAACCGCAACCGGGCGCTGGCTGACGCGTGGCGCGCCGAGCGCGAGGAAGATTGACGGCCGCTACGGAAGATTTTCCTCGTCGTCGTCTCCGCCGTCGCCGACCTGCGCTTCGAACGCGGCCAGGGCAAAGTTGTCGATTTCCTGTTGCAGCGCGTCGCGGAGGTTGATCAGATCGACGAGATCGAGCCCGGCGAGGACGGCGTCTTTTTCGGGATCGCCGTCGTCGGCGCTGTTGGCGACGACACGGAAATCGACTTCGATCGCGCCGTCGCCGTCGAGATCGCCGGTCAGCGGCACGTCGTCCATGTAGAGATTCCACGTTTCCACGGCGCATTCCTCCCGACGCCAACCACGAGCGAATTCGCCCGGCAGCGTAGCGTGCATGAGGCGGACGGGCAACTGGAGACGAGTCGGGGAGCCGGGAAGTCGGGAAGCCGGGAAGGCGGGGAGATCGAGGCGAGCGCCGCCCCCACCCGGACGGTCATGCTGAGCCGCAGCGAAGCATCTCGCTCTGTGCAAACGCGAGCGACGAGATCCTTCGACTTCGCTGCTGTGAAAAACTCGGTCTTTCATGCCGCGATGGCGCCGCCCCGCGGCATGACGACTCAGGAT
>JAICJJ010000308.1 GCA_025928535.1 Thermomicrobiales bacterium | reverse complement strand
GTAGAAGAGGTGGTAGGCGCTGACGTCGTCCTGGTTGACGCTGCGCTTGACCAACCGCAACCCGAGAACATCGGTGTAGAAGCGGCGGTTGGCGCGAATCTGGCCCGAAATGGCGGTCAGATGGTGGATGCCGGTCAAATCCATCGTTGCCCTCCGGCCGCTCGCGCAGCCGCCCGGCCCACCAGTCGAGCACGCCGGGTCCGGCCACGCGCAAACTGGTCCGCGCGATCGAGCGGCCGCCGCGCCGTTCGCGCGGCATCGACCAGTCGAAAAAGGTGAGATCGGTTCCGGGGCTGCCCTTGGCGTCGGCGTAAAAGAGATGGTAGGCGCGGACGTCGTCCTGATTGACGCTGCGCTTGACCAGGCGCATCCCGAGGACGTCGGTGTAGAAGCGAAAGTTGTCCCGTATCTGGCCCGAGATGGCGGTCAGATGGTGGATGCCGGTCAAATCCATCGTTTGCCTCCGGCCATGCGCCGCTGGTCACTTCGCCGCCTGCCACGATTGCGCCCGATTGGTCGCCACGGGCGCGGCGCAGGCAGCGTACCATCGGCGGGCGACGGACGGGCAGGGCGCTTGGGGACGGAGGGCGCGTCAAAGTTTCGCAGGCGCCGCCCCGCTAGGAGCGCGGCAAGCACCGCGCCTACGATTGCGCGGACGCGCCAACGTACGCCTCGTCCAACAGCCACCCCGCGATCCGCTCGCCAACCACCAACCCGGGGATGTTCGTGTTCGCGCGCGGAATCACCGGCATGATCGAGCAATCGGCAACGTAGCCCCCGTCCAGCCCGTGAATCTTGCCGCGCGCGTCGACCACCGCGGCCGAATCGCCGGCCGGCCCCATCGCACACGTCCCGACCGGGTGGTAATAATGCTCGCAGGTCGCGTCGATCCAGCGGAGCAGCGATTTATTGGTGGCCAAGTCAGGCCCCGGCTGCGTTTCCGCTCCGAGCACGTCACGCAACGGCGGCTGCGACGCCAATTCGCGCCCGATGCGGACGCCCTCGAGCAAGACGGTGCGATCGTGGTTCTCCGGATCGGAGAGGTAGCGATGGTCGATCCGCGGCGGGGCGAGGGGATCGGCCGACGCCAGCGTGACCGTCCCGCGTGAGCGTGGCGTCATGCAGGCGACCGGGAACCACCAGCGCCAGCCGCCGTCGCGCTCGGGATCGGGGCCGCCGACCGGATAGAGATGGAGATCGAAGCCGGGCTCGTTCGCCGGATAGCGGGCCGAGCGAAGTTTGGCGATCGTCTGTTCTTCCGGCATCCAGCGCGACGCCGCAAACGTCCGCATCTCGGCTTCGAGCTCGGGAGAACCCTCGAACCAGAGCCGGACCGACGGATGGTCGTGCAGATTGCGGCCGACCCCGGGCAGATCGTGGACCGGCGAGACGCCGATGCCCCGTAACGCGGCGGGATCGCCGATCCCCGAGCGGAGCAAAACCGCCGGCGAGCCGTACGTGCCGCCACAAACGACGACCCGCCCCGCTTCGATCCGTTCACTGCGGCCGTCGACCAGGGCGATGACGCCATCGACCCGGCCGTTCGCGACGGTCAGGCGATCGACCGGGGCGTCGCCGACGATCCGCAGATTCGGCCGATCCCGGGCCGGATCGAGATAGGCGAAGGCGGTGTTCCAGCGCACGCCGTCCGCGATGTTGACCGGACTCGCCGCCATGCCCACGTCCTGATCGACATCGTTCAGGTCGTCGACCAGCGGGATATCCATCGCCGCGGCGGCGTCGAGGCAGCGGCGGTGAAACGGCGTAACTTCGTCCGGGTCGTAGAAGCGGACGCGCAAGCGATCGGCGGCGGAGCGAAAGATCGGCAGGAGACCATCGGTCGACCAGCCATCCAGGCCGCGCGCCGCCCAACCGTCGTAATCGACGCGGCTGCCCCAGATCGCGGCGCAGCCGTTGTGCGACGAGCATCCGCCGATCACCCGCGCCCGCTCGAACTTGACGACGCGTCCCGGATAAGTGACGCCGCTGTCGTAGCGCCAGTCGAGCGTGTAGCCGAGCGCGCTCGCGTCGAGCAGATCGGTCGGCCAGCGCCCGCCGTCCCGCGGCCCGAAATCGGGGCCGGCTTCCAGCAAGAGCACGGATTGGTCGGAATTGGCGGCCAGCAGCCCGGCCACCGCCGCGCCGGCCGTCCCGCCGCCGACGACGACCGTATCGGCGTATCGGGGAACCGTCATGTTCGCTCCCGTTCGCGCCTCACGCGGCCGGCATGCCGCCAAGCAGGCGGCGCAGCACGGTCGGCAAGATGCCGCCGTTGCGGTAGTAATCGACTTCGACCGGGCTGTCGATGCGGGCGATCGTGTCGAATTCGACGGCCGACCCGTCATCCCGCTCGGCCCGGACATGAATCCGCGCTCGCGGCTTCAACTGCTCGACGCCGCTGAACGTGAACGTCTCGCGGCCGGTCAAGCCGAGCGAGGCGGCGCTTTCTCCCGGCAGGAATTGCAACGGCAAGACGCCCATGCCGACGAGGTTCGAGCGGTGGATGCGCTCGAAACTTTCGACGATCACCGCCTGAATGCCGAGCAGCAGCGTGCCCTTGGCCGCCCAGTCGCGCGACGACCCGGAGCCGTATTCCTTGCCGGCGATGACGATCAGCGGCGTGCCTTCGGCCTTGTACCGCTCCGACGCGTCATAGATCGTCGTCACGTCGCCGCTCGGCAAATGCACCGTCCAGTAGCCCTCTTTCCCTTCGACCAGTTGATTGCGGAGCCGGATATTGCCGAAGGTGCCGCGGATCATCACCTCATGGTTGCCGCGCCGCGAACCATAGGAATTGAACGCGAGCGGCTGCACGTCGTGGGCCATCAGGTACTGCCCGGCGGGGCTCGCCTTTGGAATCGCGCCGGCCGGCGAGATGTGGTCGGTCGTCACCGAATCGCCGAGCACCGCCAATGCCCGCGCGCCGACGATGTCGCGCGGCGAACCCGGCTCGGCCGCGAAATCCTGGAAAAAGGGCGGCTCCTGCACGTAGGTCGATTCCGAATCCCACTCGTAGAGTTGCCCTTCCGGCACCGGCAATCCTTGCCAGCGGTCGTCGCCGGCGAAGACCGTGCCGTATTCCTCGCGATACATCGCGGGATCGACCGAGTCGGCGATCGCCTGCTGAATTTCCTCGTGGGTCGGCCAGATGTCGTGGAGGAAGACCGCGTCGCCGTTCGGGTCGAAGCCGATCGGATCGCGATCGAGATCGATGTCGACCGTCCCTGCCAGCGCGTAGGCGACCACCAGCGGCGGCGACGCCAGGAACGACGCGCGCACGCTCGGGTGAATCCGCCCCTCGAAATTGCGGTTGCCTGACAGCACGGCGGCCACGACCAGCGCGTTTTCATCGACCGCCGCGGCGACCGGCGGCGGCAACGGCCCGCTGTTGCCGATGCAGGTCGTGCAGCCGTAGCCGACGACATGGAACCCGAGCGCTTCGAGGTAGGGGAGCAATCCCGCCTGTTCGAGATAGCGGGTGACGACCTGCGAACCGGGGGCCATGCTCGTCTTGACGTAGCCGGGAACGTCGAGGCCGCGTTCGACCGCCTTTTTCGCCAGGAGACCGGCGCCGAGCATCACCGACGGATTCGACGTGTTGGTGCAGGAGGTGATCGCCGCGATCGCGACGGAGCCATGGTGCAGCTGCGCTTCGCCGCCATCGATTACGATCCGGGCTTGCCCGACGTGAGCGGGCAAGACCACGGCCGCGCCGGCCGTCGCCTTGGCCGCGGCAAGTCCGGCGGCCCCGGTGTCGCCTTCGTCTTTCATCCGCTCGATCTCGAATTCATCGAGCGCCGTCTCGCCGAGCATCGGCTTGAACGCCATCCGGAACGAACGGCGCAATTTTTCAATCGGCACGCGGTCTTGCGGCCGGCGCGGTCCGGCGACGCTCGGCTCGACCGAGGCCAGATCGAGCTCCAGCAATTCGTTGAACGTCGGATCGGGCGTTTCGTCAGTGCGGAACAGCGATTGCGCCTTGCAGTAGCGCTCGGTCAGATCGATCAAGTCGTCGCTCCGGCCGGTCAGCGACATGTAGCGCAGTGTTTCGGCATCGACCGGGAAGAGCGAGGCGGTCGCGCCATATTCGGGCGCCATGTTCGAAATCGTCGCCCGGTCGGCCAGCGTCAGGTTGCTCAGCCCCTTCCCGCAAAACTCGACGAAGCGGCCGACGACGCCGTGCGCCCGCAGCATCTCCGTCACCGCCAGGACAAGATCGGTCGCCGTTGCGCCTTCCCGCAACGCGCCGACGAGGCGGACGCCGACGACTTCCGGCTCGAGCAGATAGAGCGGCTGCCCGAGCAGCACCGCTTCCGCTTCGATGCCGCCGACGCCCCAACCGAGCACGCCGAGGCCGTTGATCATCGTCGTGTGGGAATCGGTGCCGATCAGGGTGTCGGGAAAAGCGACCGAGTCGGCGCCGATCTGGCGGGTCGAAACGACGCTGGCGAGGTATTCGAGGTTGACCTGGTGGACGATGCCGGTGCCGGGCGGGACGACCCGGAAATTCTGGAACGTTTCCTG
>JAICJJ010000406.1 GCA_025928535.1 Thermomicrobiales bacterium | reverse complement strand
GGCGGCGAGCGGCCGCGCCGAACGTCGTCGCCAGAACGGTCGCGCCGATCGCTTGACAGCCGGCGACACGATCAGGCCGGACGGCCGTCCGCCGTGTCGAGCGCCGCGCCGCCGAAGTGATCGAAGATGAGGCGCGAAACACGGCCGATGATCTGGTCGCCGGCATTTTCCGCCCAGAACCGCCGGTCGGGATCGCCTTCGGTGACGATGCCGACGACGTAGCGGACGCCAGGCCACTCTATGAACGCCATGTCGGCGCGCATGCCGGTCCAGCCGCCCGTCTTGTTGGCGATGCGCAACCCGTTGTCGGGATGTCCGAGTTCGTCCGGGTGCGGATAGTAGGGAAGATAGCGCGGCGTCAGCGAGATGTGATGTTGCCGCCCCATGATCTCCAGAATGGCTGCGCGGCTGTTGTCGCTCAGGATCGTTCCCTCGGCCAGCGCTTCCATGATGCCGGCCAGTTCCGCCGGCGTGGTGACGGCCAGATTGCGCGCGTCGGGGCCGATCTTCGGAAAGTCGAGCCGCTCCCGCAGTTGGGTCCGGGCGAAGCCGTAGTCCGCCATCGTCTGGTTGATCCGGTCGATGCCAAGCAAGTCGATCAGGACGTTGGTCGAACTGTTGTCGCTGACCACGATCATCAGGGTCGCGTGGTCGCGGATGGACAGTTCGATCCCGGGGGACAACTCGCGCAAGATGCCGGACCCGACGGTGCGCGCCGTGTCGGTGACCGGCAGCCGGGTCTCGAGATCGAGCGCGCCGGCTTCGATCTGCCTGAACAATTCGATCAGGATGGGGACCTTGATGGTGCTCGCCGTCGCCGTTGTCTCGTCAGCGTTGACGCGGATTTCTTCGCCGGTGTCGAGTTGTTTCGCGAATACGCCGCCGGTTCCGGGAAAGCGCGCCAACTCGTCTTCGATCGCCGCGACCACCGCGTCGGTCGCGCTGCGTTGTTCGACCGTCATCCCGCCCTTCCTCGCCGCTCCCGATGGCGATCGGGCACGCGCGCCCCCGCGTATGCCCGATCAGTCCGATGTCTGACGCGACGCCGCTAACCCTTGCGCGACATCGCCCAGAAGTCGTACGTGCCGATGTTGATCGGGTTGAAGTAGAATCCCTGAATGTCTTTCCGCAGCACCGTCGTCCATTGCTTTTGCATGTAGTAGACGGCCGGCGGATCGTCTTGCGAGATGATCTGCTGAATCTGGTTCAGGTCGTCCTGATATTTCGCAGGATCGGCCGTCGCCAGGGCATCGTGGAAGAGACTTTCCACCTGCTTGTTGCAATAGAAGCCGCTGTTGGTGCCTTTCGAGCCCCAGGCGTCGCAGGAAATCTGCGTCCAGAGGTGGTTGTAGGCGTCGTTGAAGTCGGGCCACCAGAACCAGGGCATGACGGGCGGCCGCTGCTCGATCGGCTCGTCGCCGAAGATGATGCCGGTGAAGGTCGTCAGATCGGTCGTCGTCACGTCGAGCGTGATTCCGATCTTCTGCAGATTCGCCGCCCAGAGTTGTACGGCCGACTTGACGTTTTCGTCGCCCGATTCCTGCGTCAAGCCGATCGACGCTCCCGGTTGAACTCCCGCCTTGGCGAATAGTTCTTTCGCCTTGTCGAGATCGGTCGGGTAGGTGAAGGTCTTTGGGTCGAAGCCCCGGAGCAACTCGGCGACGCCGCCGACGGCCCGTTTGGCGTAGCCTTTGTAGACGCCGGTGATCACCTCATCGTAGGGGAAGGAGTAGCACATCGCCTGGCGCGCTTCCGGCGTCTTCAGCGCGCCGTCGACCGTCATCATCATGTAGTCGACTTCGGAGCTGTAGCTCTTGTCGATGTGCAGATCCGGATTGGTTTCCATGGCTTGCAGCGATTCCGGCGTCAGGTTGTCGACGATGTCGACATCGCCCGATTCGATCAATTGCCGCCGGGTGCTGCTTTCGCTGACGACGCGGATGACGATCTGCTGGAAATGATCACCTTCCCAGCCGCCCCAGTAGCCGTCGTGCCGCTGCAGGACGACCCGTTCTTCCGGGGAGTAGTCGACGATCTTGTAGGGGCCGGTGCCGAGCCCTTCTTCGTTCGTCTGTGCCCACATGTGGCCCTGGTCGCCGCCGCTGTCGTGCTGCATGACGGCCTTGACGTTGATGATCAGCGGCCCGTACTGGCTCGTCAGATAGTCGATCAGCAACGGCTGCGGCCGACCGCAATCGAAGACGAGCGTTTGCGCGTCGGGCGCGGTCACCTGCTTCGGATCGGTGATGAAACGGGCGAACGACGCGGCCGGCCCGAGCCCCAGGCTGATGAAGCGCGCGAACGAAGCCCGCACCGCTTCAGCGTCGCAGGCCGAGCCGTCGTGGAAGGTGACGCCTTTGCGAATCTTGAACGTCCAGACGCTCTTGTCGGCGTTGGACGACCACGATTCGGCGATCTTTGGCGTGAATTCGGTGGTCGAGGTGCCTTTGAGCGCGAGGAGTTGCTCGTACGGACCCCGCAGCGGGAGGGCGGAGCGGTAATCGTAGGCGGAGTGCGGATCGAGATCGGAGGGCGAGCCGTTGAGCGCGATGGTCAGCGTGTTGGCGTCAACCGATTGCACGCGGAGCGACGCGGCGTCCACGCCGGGCGACGCGCCGATGACGCGGGCGGCGGGCACGATCAAGCCGAGCGCGGCGGCGCGGGCGAGCAGCGCGCGACGGCCGAGGCGGGAGCCGAAGGGAAACGACGCGGGCGAATCGAGCATGGGACGATCCTCCAAGGTTGCGCGGACGCCTTCGAGCAAACGGCGGCATCGTAGCAGACGGATGGCGCGCTACTCCGTCCACATCCGTCGCGCTTGCTCGATCGAGCGCACGGTTGCGTCGGGATCGGCGACCTGCAGCACCCAGCGCCGGTAGCGGCCTTCGGTCAGATCGACCACGATCGCCTGATTCGGATCGTGCACGCACCAGAACGACCAGACGCCGGGCCGACCCGGCCGCCAGTAACTGCCGGCGGTCAGAATGCCGGGGATGTAGGAGCCGGGGATGCGCAACCCGTCCGGCCGCCGCGCCGCGACCGGATCCCGCCGAACGTCGGCGACCGTCCGCAAGGGCGCCCGCACGCCCCGGCTCAGCGCCCAGAGGACATCCCAGCCGGTCAGGGTGGCGACCAGTTGGTCGCCTTCGATGTCGATCCGGACCATCGCTCCTCCCGCAACGACCGTGCGCGCCAGGCGGACCCGGCTCAATCGGGCGCCAGCCATCGCTCGACGAAAAAGGACGTGACCGCGGCGACGACCGGTGCGGCGGCGAGATCGATCGCTCCGGCCGGGCCGGTTTCCGCGGCCGGCACGGCGACGCGGCGAACGGATGGGACCTGGTCGAACCGGTCGGCGATGGCGCGATCGAGCGAACCGGCGTCCGCCGCCACCAGGAGCAGGGCGGGCTGGTCGAGCCGCGCCAGGGCCGCCGCGAGCGGGGCATGGGTCGACGCGCCGCCGAGGATCGCGCCGAGCGCCCCGGCATGCCGGCGGATCGTGGCGAGGCGGGAACGCGGCACCCGGTCGC
>JAICJJ010000560.1 GCA_025928535.1 Thermomicrobiales bacterium | reverse complement strand
GCCGGCGCGGTGATGGCGGCGAGCCCCGGCACCGGCGTCGACGTTCTGTTTGGCATCGGCGGCGCGTCGGAAGCGGTCGTGTCGGCTTGCGCGTTACGTTGCCTTGGCGGCGACATCCAGTGCCGCTTGTGGCCGCGGAACGACCAGGAATGGCGGGCGGTCGAAGAGCACCAGATCGATGTCAAACATGTGCTGACGGCGCAAGACCTGGTGCACGGGGATGATGTCTTTTTCGCGGCGACCGGCATCACCGACGGCGAGTTGTTGCGGGGCGTCCATTATTTCGGGGATGGGGCGACCACGCAGTCGCTCGTGATGCGGTCGCGCTCCGGCACGATTCGCAAGATCGACGCGGTGCACCGCCTCGACAAACTCCGCCAATACCATGCCTTTCCGTTCGATTGAGCGCGCAGCGCCGCGAAAAGCGGCGCCCACGGGCCGCAAAATGTTGACGCCGCACGCCGCTAATGTTAAAGTTTCTCCTGACCTGAGAAGGGCTTTGTGTATCCCCCCGCCCTTCGTCCCTCTTTCACTCAGTAGAGTGGCGAGGTTCCCGGTCGGTTTCCGGCGACTGGCAGCCCCGATCGACTGCATAGCCAGGGCGCCGAAGCGTCATGCGGAGAAGCACGTCCGAGATCGCACGCGCGAAGTGATCGGATTGCGACCACTTTCCATGCCCCCACCACGCTTCTGACGTGAAGAGACGCAAGCGCACTCGCGCGGGCTCGGTCTGACCAAAACGCACATTAGGACATGGAGGGAATCGATTGTCCGTCGATGAAGTTGTGGAAGTTGTGGAAGAAAAAGCACCTGTCCGGAAGCGGGCGACGCGCGCTCCCCGGACCCGAACGGTCGCGGCCGCCGCGACCGACGCTGCGGCGCCGGCCGTGGAGGCGACAGCGCCCGAATCGGAACTGGTTGTCGCGCCGCCTGCCCAGAGTGACGCCGTGGCTGAGCCGATCGTGGCGGAGCCGGTTGTGACGCACGCAGCGGCCCCGCCCGCGGCGGAGCCGGCGGCGGTGAACGAAACCGAAGCGCCACCGAACGAATCCGAAGCGCGTCCGACGGAATCGGCGCCGGCTGAGGTCCCGCCGACGATCGAACCCCTGACGCCGCCAGCCCTGGCCGCTTCGACGGAGGCGCCGCCCGCGCCCCGGATCGAAATTGCGCCGGAGCGGCCGGTTGAGCCGAGTTCGCGACACAGCCGCGACCGACGGCATCGGCGCGATGGCCGAGGACGGCCCGACGGCGAGCGCGCGAACGGCGCGGAACGCGCCATGGCGGGCGATGGGCACGATGGGCGCGGGACGTTCGCCCCCCCGCGTCCGCGGCCGAGCGGCCCAAACCAGCAGGTCGGCCCACAGCCGCCGCGCAATGGCGGCGCGCCGCATCTCACCATCGCCGATCTGGACGCCAAAACGCCGGAAGAATTGTTCGAGATGGCCCGCGGTTTCGAATTGCAGGGCTATTCCCGGATGATTCGGCAGGACCTGATGATCAAACTCCTGCAGGCGCAGACGGAAAAAGATGGTCACATTTTCGGCGACGGCATCCTCGAGATCATCGAAGACGGCTTCGGCTTCCTGCGCGGCCCGCGCTTCCTGCCCGGGCCGGACGACATCTACGTCAGCCAGTCGCAAATCCGTCGGTTCGGGTTGCGCACCGGCGATCGCGTTTCCGGCCAGGTCCGGCCGCCGAAAGACAACGAAAAGTTCTACAGCCTGTTGCGCGTCGAATGCGTCAACGGCGTCGATCCGGAAACGGCGCGCCGCCGTCCGTCGTTCGACACCCTGACGCCGATCTTTCCCCTCGAACTGCTCAATCTCGAAACGCTGCCGAACATCCTCTCCACCCGCTTGCTGAACCTGGTGGCCCCAATTGGCCGCGGACAGCGCGGATTGATCGTCTCCCCGCCGAAGGCGGGCAAGACGATGTTGCTGAAGGCCATCGCCAACGGCATCACCGCGAATTGCCCTGACGTCCACTTGATGGTCTGCCTGATCGGCGAGCGGCCGGAAGAAGTGACCGACATGCGCCGCTCGATCGAAGGCGAGGTCATTTCGTCGACCTTCGACGAACCGGTCGAATACCACACCAAGGTCGCCGAGATGGCGCTGGAGCGGGCGAAGCGGCTGGTCGAAGGCGGGCGCGACGTGGTGATCTTGCTCGATTCGATCACGCGGCTGGCGCGCGCCTACAACCTGGCGGTGCCGCCGAGCGGCCGCACGTTGTCGGGCGGCATCGACCCGGTCGCGCTCTATCCGCCGAAGCGCTTTTTCGGCGCCGCGCGCAACATCGAAGGCGGCGGC
>JAICJJ010000125.1 GCA_025928535.1 Thermomicrobiales bacterium | reverse complement strand
GCCGACGCTGACGAGCACGTCGCCGGCGGCGCGCGCCGGCATGGCGAGACCAAGCAGTGGTGCGAGCAGCGCAACGAGGATCAGGGCCGAACGCAGCGCCAGTCTCATCTCGCTCTCCCTTCCGGGCGTCCTCGCTTGTCGTATCGCAGATTGCCGCGGCGATGATGAGCGCGGCGCGAGGTGCCGTCAAGGCGTGGCCGCCATGGCCACGCCGCGCGAGGTGGATGGCGCGTCCGCGCTGCTCTTCCTGCTCGTGGTCAAAGGCATCGACCAACGGAGCCGACTCGCTTCCGGGTGTGGCTGGCCGTAGCCCGGGACGACCTGCTGCGCTAACTCGACCTGATGGGCGCGTCCGGCGTCGTGGTCAGCAGCAACGCCTTCTTGCTGCGCGACGGCCGCATCGCCGCGAGGCAGCCGAAGATCGAGGACGCGGGCGTCGCGGTCTATTTCACGCTCGACGGCGAGCCGCGCTGCACCCCGTGCGATCGCTCGGATCGCATCGAAGACAACGTGCGCGCCATCGGCCTGACCGTCGCGGCGCTACGCGGGCTGGAACGTTGGGGCGCGGGCGAGAGGGTGCGCGCCGCTTTTCGCGGATTCGCCGCGCTGCCGGCGAGCGGCACGAGCGGCGGGCCGAATGGGCCGTGGTGGAGCGTGCTCGCCGTGGCGCCCGACGCATCCCCGACAGAGATCGACACGGCGTATCGCCGGCTGGCGCGCGAACACCACCCGGACGCCGGCGGCGACGCGGAGCGGTTCCGCGCGATCGCCGAAGCGCATCGACAGGCGAAGGAGACCAGAACGTGAGCGAACCGAGCGGTCTTGAGTACAGCGTGCGTGATCGGCATCGCACGGTCGTCGTTCCGTGCCAGCCCGTCGAGCACTTGACCGACGCTGCCAAAGACTACGCGGATACGTGGGCGGACAAGATGATCGGCAACTACGGGTACGGGTCGCCGGTGCCCCCGGACGCGCCTGATCCGGACGATCGCGCAGAGGCCGCGTGGGACCGACTGCAAACGTTGCTTGGGCGCCGAGCCGTGGACTGTCTGGGAACGCTGCCCTCGCCGTCGAATCTGGCCGTCGCCATCGGACTCGTCAAGCGGCTGCCCTGCTCAGCGTGCTCGGACACTGGAAAGCGAACGACCGAGAATGGCGCCGGCCGGTGAGTTCGCTCGCCGCAGGGCGGCCCCCAGATTTCAGAACGCCGTGCGCGCTCGGCAATAATTCCGCCGGCCCGCCCTGCGCGCCACGTCCGCGATCTTGTCCTCGGCGCTCATCGACCACGACCGGGTCGCGGCCGTGGCTCCCGGCTCGCCGGAAGCCAGCGCCGCCGCACCCACGGTCGTTTCCGCGCCGGCCAGCGCCGGGGGCGACGCCGGATCGCGCGGCCCCGGTGGCCGTTGCGAGACGACGGCCGGCGTAGCGATCCGGGAGCGGCCGCTGGCGGCGAGCAACGCCGCGAGCAGGAAGAGCACGCCGAGCAGCGCCGCGAAGAGGGTGATGGCCAGCAGATAGACCACGACGTCAGTCAGCCCGGTCGGCATCGCGCAGGCTCCAGGTTCAGCGCTTCGCTGGGGGCGGCTCGGCCGCCGCACCGGGTTCTGAGCACACCCCCGCGCTCAGGCGAGGCGGCCGAGGGACGCCGGAGTCGCGGCGTCGGCGCCGGCGTCATAACAATTCGTCAATCCCGCCAGTTCCCGGCGGATTCGACCGAACGCCGCGGTCCTTTGCCGCCGCGGTGCCGTGCAGCAACAACGCGGCGGCCGCCGCGATCTAGCCAGGGTCCGAGTCCCGGAGATGAATCCCGCACCCGGGCGAGATGCCGGGGCCGCGGCGTCGGCCCCGCCATCGCAGAGCCCAGCGACTCTTTGGGGTGTCGAGTCGTCGCCAGTTCCCGCCCGATTCGACCGACGCCGCGGCCCTTGTCCGCCCCGGCCCACCGTCCAACGCATGACCGACGCGGCGGACGCAATCTGGTTCGTTACGCGCGCTGGCTGAGACGGCCGCGCCGGGTCGCCGCCCGCTCGGCTCGTTCATCGCGCACCCGCTCGACGTCGGCTCGGTTGTAGAGCCGGCCGAGCGGCGTGTCGAGGACCGCGACGTGACCCCGTTCGCCGAGCAAGCGCAGCCAGGCATAACTGATCCCAGCCAAGAGCACCGCGCCCTGTGGGCTGAGCCAGTCTTGCTGCAGGATGTCCTGGATCACGCTCGGGTCCATCGCCAGCATGCCTCCTCGACGCCCACCCTTGCTCGGAGAACGGCGTCATATATTGCATTCTACAGTAGGATGCAATAGGGTGTCAGTGAGAGCGACTGAAATGCTGGCCCCAGGTCACGCGCCGACCGCCCCGTCGTCCGGCGCGATTCCATCACGTTTGGGCGAATGCGCTCCGGTCGCGGACGCATCTCACATGTTCCATGGATAGAGTTCGGGCGGGGCCGCCTCCGGCGTGATGTGGAGCGGGTGCAACGCTTCCGTTCGGTCGAGATACATGAACGCGTCGTAGCGCAGCGGCAGCACCGTCGGCACGTAGTTGCCCCATTCCCGCGCCGGGTCGTAGACGACGCCGATGGCGCGTTGGCCGCGCGGCACGGCAAGCGCGTCGCTGGCGACCGGGCGGTGGAAGAGCAGCAGCCGGTCTTCCGCGTTCATCGTGTGGAGCGCGTTTTCCCAACTTCCTGTCCGCGCCGGCGGCACGTTCATCACCTCCATCGGCGCGTCCCATTGCCGGCCGGCGATCACCGTCCCTTCGTAAGAGCCGAAGCCGGCCAGCACCACGCCAGCCGACGCATGCTCTTCCCGCACCAGTTCGCCGACATTGAACATCCCGGCCGCCGCCATGTCGGTGTAGCGGGCGTCGCCGATGTGCGTGTTGTGCTCCCAGACGATCGCCTTGGCGTCCGGTCCGTAGAAGCGCATCAGGCGGTTGAGCGTGTCGGACATGTGCCGATCGCGCACGTTCCACGAGGTCGCGCCCCCCGAGATCATCGTCCGGTAGTACGTTTCGGCGCCTTTGACCGCTTCGGCGTTCATCAGCGCGTCGAGGTCCTGCGGCGTCGTCTCCGCGTCTTTCGCCGCCCGCTCGCGGACCGTTCGCAGCAGATCGATCGTCTCCCGTTCGCACGAAGCCGGCACGAGTCGCGTCGCGTAGGCGTACGATTGGGGGTCTTCGCCGTAGGGCGCGAAGCAGCGAAATGCGTCGTAGGCGGCCTGCAACGCGTCCGGCTGATATTGCTTGAGATAGCCGATCAGGGCATAGAGCGATTCCCAGAGCGAATAGACGTCGAGTCCGTAGAAGCCGACATGCTCGTCCGCCGGCCGGCCTTCGTTGCGCTGCCGCATCCACTCCGTCAAGGCGACGATTTCCCAGTTCGCCCACATCCAAGTCGGCCAGCGGGCGAACGCTCGCAACACCTGCTCCGCCGTCTGGTCGGGCAATTCGCCGTGGACGTAGCGGTTGACCCGATAGCAGTCGGGCCAGTCGCCTTCGACGGCGATGAAGCGGAATCCCTTTTCTTCGACCAGTCGCTGGCTGATCCGCGCCCGCCAGAGATAGTAGTCGTGCGTGCCGTGCGACGCTTCGCCGAGCAAGACGAAACGGGCGTCGCCGATCCGATCCAGCAACGGATCGAGGTCCGCCGCGTTTGCGAGCGGGGTGGAAAGGGTCAGAATCTGCTGGCCGAGATCGCCTTCGATGGTCGGTTCGTTCGCCAGGACACGTTGCATGCTGTCGCCTCCTCGGGCGCGTGGTCGCATCGGATCGTTCCCCCCTGGCCTGACCGCGGCCGCCCCTCTGATCTTCATCGGGCAGCAGCCGTGCCAACGCTGCGCCGGCCCGCCGGTTCACCGGCGGGAGGCTGGTATGCCGTCTGCGAACGGCGCGGCGACGGATGGTTCGGGTGCGAAGGAGGGGCAAGTCGTGTCGGACGATCGCGGCCCGGGCCGCGCTGCCGGGGAACCGGCCCGGATCATGCTCGATCGCGGCGCGTTCGTCCCCAATGTCGCGAAGATCGCCGTCCTCCGCGCCAACGGGTTGGGCGACCTGATCGTCGCGTTGCCCGCGCTGGACGCGCTGCGCGCCGCCTATCCGCGCGCCGAAATCGTCTTGCTCGCGACCGCCTGGCACGCTGCCTTTCTGAACGGTCGGCCCGGCCCGGTCGACCGGACGATCGCCGTGCCGCCGAGCCGCGGCGTCAACGGCGACGCGGCGACGGCCGAAGATCCGGCCGCGCTCGCCGCCTTTTTCGCCGCCATGGCGGACGAACGGTTCGATCTGGCGCTGCAGATGCATGGCGGCGGCGGCAACTCGAATCCCTTTCTCCGTCGGCTCGGCGCCCGGGTCACGGCCGGCTTGCGGACGCCCGACGCCGCGCCGCTCGACCGCTTGCTCCCTTATGTCTTTTTCCAGCCGGAGATCGTGCGCTATCTCGAAGTGGCCGCGCTCGTCGGGGCGCCGCCGGTCGGCCTGGAGCCGCGCCTGGCCGTCACCGAACGCGATCTGGCCGAAGCGGAAGCGATCGTGCCCGAAGACGGCCGGCCGCTGGCGGCGCTCCACCCCGGCGCGACCGACCCCCGTCGCCGCTGGCCGCCCGCCAATTTCGCCGCGGTCGGCGACCGGCTGGCCGCGCGCGGCGCCCGCGTCGTCGTCACCGGCACGCCCGAAGAGCAACCCCTCGTCGCTGCCGTGCGAGCGGCGATGCGGACCGAAGCGCAAGACCTCTGTGGCCGGCTGTTATTGGGCGGCCTCGCCGGGCTGCTTTCCCGCTGCCGCGTGGTCGTCTCGAACGATTCCGGGCCGATGCATCTGGCGGCCGCCGTCGGCGCGCCGACCGTCGGCATCTTCTGGGCGATGAATCTCTGCAACTACGCGCCGTTGACGCGCACCCGCTTCCGCCCCGTCGTTTCGTGGCGGATGGCGTGCCCCGTCTGCGGCGCCATCCAGCCCGGCCCCGATTGCGGCCACCGCGCATCGATCGTCGCGGATGTGCCGATCGACGAGGTCGCCGGTCACGCGCTCGACCTGCTCGTCTCAGTCTGAACGAAGATCGCTCCGAATCGATCGTGGGCGGCCGTCATCACTGCTACGATGACTATGGCCGCCATGGCGTGGCGATCATCGAAGCCGGGCCGCCGGGGAACGCAACAATGGCCATCACGAAACTCTGGACCGTCGAAGACATCGAGCGACTGCCGGACGACGACGACCGGTATGCGCTCATTCGGGGGACGCTCTACCGCATGCCGCCGACGAAACCGCGCCACGGCCGGATCACGAACCTCATCGGCCGGCTGGTCGGCGATTTCGTCGCCGCGCATGACCTCGGCGCCGTCTATGACCAAAGCGGATTCATCCTGCAGCGCGATCCTGACGTTCTGCTCGCGCCGGACCTCGCGTTCGTGCAGCGCGACCGCGTTCCCGCCGACGAAGATATCTACCCGGCGCTGGCCCCCGATCTCGTGATCGAGGTAATTTCTCGTTCCCAAACGGGACCATCAATCGCCGAGAAGATTGCCCTCTACCTCGCGGCCGGCGTGCGCCTCGTCTGGGCGATCGATCCGGAACGGCGAACCGTTCGCGTTTGCCGTCCCGGCGCAGCGGACCGCGTGCTGACTGACGCGGAGACGCTGACCGGCGAAGACGTGCTGCCGGGTTTCAGGATCGAGGCCGGGCGGCTCTTCGCCTGATTCCGGTCAGCCCTTCGTCGCCCCCGCCGTCAAGCCGGAAATGTAGTGATCGACGAAAAACGAATAGGCGATCGCGACCGGCGCCGAACCGAGGATGCCGGCGGCCATCAGCGAGCCCCAGAAATAGACGTCGGCCCGGATCAGATCGCTGACCACCCCGACCGGCACCGTCTTCATCGCGCCGGAGCCCATGAAGACGAGCGCGTAGAGAAACTCGTTCCACCCCAGCGTGAAGCAGAAGATGCCGGCCGAAAGCACCCCCGGCAGCGCGAGCGGCAAGACGATCCGCCACATCGCCTGCAGCCGCGTGGCGCCGTCGACCAGCGCCGCGTCTTCCAGTTCGCGCGAAATCGTCCGGAAGTAGCCCATCAGCAGCCACGACGCGAACGGGATCAGAAAGGTCGGGTAGGTCAGGATCAGTGACCAGTACGTGTTGTAGATGTGGAATCGGGACACGACCTGCGACAGCGGAATGAAGAGGAGCGTCGGCGGGACGAGATAGGCGAGAAAGATGGCCACGCCGAGCGCGTTGCCGCCGCGAAAGCGCAACCGCCCAAGGGCGTAGCCCGCGAGAATGCTGACCGTCAACGAAACGATCATCGCGCCGACCGTGACAACGAAGGTGTTGACGATCCAGCGCGGAAAATTGGTCTGCTCGAACAGATACGTGTAGTGGTCGATCGTCACGCGGGGCAGCAAAAACGGGTTGAGCCGCGTGTCGAGCAAATCGCGGTCCGGCTTGAGCGAGACGATCAGCATCCAGAGAAATGGAAAGAGGAGAAAGATCGCGTAGAACGCCAACGGCAGGTAGAGCCGCAGCGTCCGTTGCCGCAGCGAGTTTTCGCCAACCATGTCGCAGCCTCCGCGAGTCGGCGCGGGTCGGTCAGTCGTCGCTCCGCAAGGAGCGGAGCAGGACGGCGGCGAAGACCGCCAGGATCGGGAAGAGATAGAGCGCGATCGCCGCCGCTTCGCCGAGATTCGAGGCCGCCATCGTTTGCCAGGCGAATGTGCCGAAGATGTGGGTGCCGTTGGCCGGCCCCCCTTTGGTCAGCACGTAGACGAGTTGAAAATCGGAAAAGGTCCAGATGATCGAAAAGAGGGTGGTGATGAGGACGATCGGCCGGATCGTCGGCAGCGTCACCGCCCGGAAGCGCTGCCACGGCCCGGCGCCGTCCAGCGCCGCCGCTTCGTGCAATTCCGGCGAAACGGCTTGCAACCCGGCCAGAATCGAGACCGCGAAAAAGGGGATGCCGCGCCAGACATTGGCCAGGCAGAGCGACGCCATCGCGTTCGTCCGCGAGCCGAGAAAGTTGATGTTCGCGGAAATCCACCCCAGATCGCGCAGCGTCCAGGAAATCGGGCTGAGGACTGGATCGAAGATCATCAGCCAGGCGAGGCTGCTGATGGCGGTCGGGACGATCCAGGGCAAGAGGAGCCCGGCGCGGACGAAGCGGCTGAAGCGGAACGTCTGGTTCAGCGTCAGCGCCAACCCGACGCCGAGCAGCAACTTGAACGGCACCGTGACGAAGCCGTAGACGAAGGTGTTGACGACCGTTTGCCGAAAGATGCGGTCGGTCAGCAGATCGCGGTAATTGTCGAGCCCGACGAAGTTGTATTCGGCGAAGCCGACCATCTTGTCGGTCATCGACAGATAGATGCCGAGGAAAAAGGGGTAGGCCATGAAAAGGAGGAGGATGACCGCCGCCGGCAGCATCAGCAGGTAGGCGAGCGGCGCCTCGCGATTCAGCCACCGGCCGAAGCCGGCGCCGCGAGCCGG
>JAICJJ010000536.1 GCA_025928535.1 Thermomicrobiales bacterium | reverse complement strand
TGCATGCGGGGCCTCCTGGCGATGCTGGTGGGTCAGCACCTCCAAGTATCCCAGCCCGTCATGCAGACTCGGTTTCCCCAAACTGTCCGGGAGAGAACCCCCCGCCCCTCTCCCATTGCGATGGGCGAGGGGTGCACGATCGTTCCCCTCGCCTGCCGCAGCGGGAGAGGGGGCGAGGGGGTGAGGGCCGCCAGCCGCCCCGTGTGCTACCCTCGGCGGCCGGAGCGGCTGTGGATGGCGGGACGAAGGCAGGGGCCGTGGGACTCGATCGGTTGCGCGACGTGATTCAGGGGGTCGATGGCCGGCTCTGGCTGTTGATCGCGGTCGGGCTCGGTCTCTTGCTGACGATTCAGGCGGTCGAAGGATCGGTCGAAGGCTCCTGGCCCCACCAGCGGCGCGTCGCCCGGCTCGCGCCGGGGGCGCGGGCGGTCCATGGCCTCTGGTCGTGGGTGGCGCTCTTTCTCTTGCCGGGGATGCTTCTGGCCGCGGTCAATCTGGCGCTGCTGCTCTGGCAAAATCTGCCGCAATCGCAGATTCAGGTGCTCGGCGGCTTTTTCATCGGCTTGACCTGGCTGCTGTTCGTGCTCGCGAGTTTCGACATCGCCGGGCTTGGGCGCTACATGGGCCAGGTCGGTCCGGTCGGTCCGGCGGCGTTGTTGCTGCTCGTGCTGGCCGGCGATCTGCTCTTGCTGATCGGCTTGCTCGACATTCTGCCTGGATTCGACGCGATCCGGCAGGCGCTCCCGATCGTCGGGCGCTGACGGCCCCGCCCGCATGCGGCGCCGTCCGTGCGCCGCATGGTCGCGGTACACTCGTTGCCGCCTTCTCCGGCCTGGCCATTCATCCTCGCTTGGGAGAACGAAACCGCCGTGACGACGACGCCACGCTCGCCCGAATCTCCTGATACCCGGCCGTCGCGCGACCGACGAACCGACGCCCCGCCCGAAAATTGGATGCCGGCGGATTGGACCGAGCCTGAATGGGCGACCGACCGGGCCGCCCGGCTCCCGGTTCCCCTCTCGCGCTCGGCGCTGCGGCCATTCGCCCTCCGCCGGAGCGCGAAGCCGGCGAGCCTCCTGCACGAAGAGACGTTTCGCTGGTTCTGGCTTGCCAAACTCGCGTCGCAGACGGCGCAAGGGGCGATGCTCTACGCCTTCTTGCTGATGGTCGCCCACCGCAGCGATCTCGCGGTGTCGAACGCGCTGTTCGTCGCCTGCTCGATCGTGCCGGCGATCCTGTTCGGGTTGCCGGCGGGCGTGGCGGTCGACCAATTGCCGCGTCGGCCGGTGCTGGTCGGTCTCAATTTCGCGCGCGCCGTTTTCGCGGCGACTCTGGTGGTCGTCGATGTCTCGCTGGCCGGCATTTTCGCCGCGTCGCTGGCGATCTGGACGATGTTCCAGTTTTTCGGGCCAGCCGAAAGCGCCGCCCTGCTCGAATTGACGCCGCGGCAGCGCGTCACTGAAGGTCAATCCCTCTCCAATCTGGCAGGCGTGCTGGCGCAGGCGCTGGGCCTCGTCGTCCTGGCGCCGGTGCTCCTGAAAACGGTCGGGCCGCAGCCGCTCTTCGCCGTTTGCGCCGCCTTGCTGGTCGTCGCGACCGGATTCGACGCGCTCTTGCCACGAATGGACCGGCACGTCGTCGCGCCGCGGCGGGCGTCGCTGCGGACGACCCTGCTCGACGGCTGGCGCGGCATTCGCTCGGATGAGGTGGCGCTGCGGGCGCTCTCCTGCGACGTGCTGATCGGGATCGGCATGAGCGCGCTGGTCGTGATCGTGCCGCTCTATCTGAGCGGCGTTCTCGACACGGCGGCGGACAACACCGCCTTCGTCTTTGCGCCGGCGGCGCTCGGCCTGGTCGCCGGATTGCGGGCCGCGCCCGCGCTCGGGCGGCGGTTCGGCGCGGGCGCGGCGACGGTCGGCCTGGTCGGCTTCGCCATCTGTGTCGCGGCGCTCGGCGCGATCACGCCGTTGCGATCGCTCATCAACGACGTCGCGCCGCTCGATCAGGCGGCCGATCTGGTGCGGATTCCCGCGCCGGTCTTGCTGGCGATGATCATTTCGGCCCCGGCTGGATTCGCCTCGGCGCTGGTCAGCGTCACGACCCGCGCGTTGCTGCTGACCCACACGCCAGCGTCGCGGCGCGGGCAATCGATCGCCACGACGACGCTGCTCGGCAACGTCGGAGCGCTGGCGCCGACGTTGCTCGTCGGCGTCGCGGCCGACCGGATCGGCGTGGAGCGGGTCGCGGTCGGGATCGCGGCGGCGCTGGCGATCGGCGCGGTCGCGACGTGGCGAGCGGTCAGGCCGGAGCCGGTTCGGCAATCGCGCCAGGTTCCGGCGCCGGTGGCTCCCGGCATCGCGCCGACATCGTAGCGACCCGGTCGAGCGCGGCCCGGTCATCGCGCCGGCGCGCCTAGCCAGCGCCGCCGCGCCCGATGTAGCGGGGTACGCCATCGCATTCCAATGAG
>JAICJJ010000416.1 GCA_025928535.1 Thermomicrobiales bacterium | reverse complement strand
GGTCGAGCCGCGAGTGGCGATTTTGAAGCCGATTTCGTCCGCCATCTCGATCGGATCGGGCGGTCCATTCGGAGCCGAAGGCCCGATCATCCTCACCGGCGGCGCGGTCGGCTCCCTCATCGCCCAGTTGTTTTCGATGACCGACGCCGAGCGCAAAACGCTCCTCGTCGCCGGCGCGGCGGCCGGCATGGCGGCCACCTTCGGCACGCCGGTGGCGGCGGTCTTGCTGGCGGTCGAATTGCTCCTCTTCGAATTCAAGCCGCGCAGTCTGGTGCCGGTAGCGGTCGCCTGTGCGGCGGCGGCGGTCGCCCGGCGCTACCTGCTCGGTATGCCGCCCCTCTTTCCGACGCCACCGCATCCGCTCGCGCTGTCGCCGCAAACGCTGCTCGCCTGCGTGGTCGCAGGCGTCGTCGCCGGCGCGCTCTCCTCGCTGATGACGATGGCCGTCTACGCGGCGGAAGACTTCTTTTTTCGGCTGCCGATCCACTGGATGTGGTGGCCGGCGCTCGGCGGCATCGCCATCGGCATCGGCGGCTTGATCTATCCGCCGGCGCTCGGCGTCGGCTACGACGTGATCGGCACGATGCTGAAGGGCGACGGCACGCTCAAGATGTTTCTCGGGGTCCTCTTCGTCAAGACGACGATCTGGGCGATCGCGCTCGGCTCAGGCACTTCCGGCGGCGTGCTGGCGCCATTGCTGATGATCGGGGGCGCGATGGGCGGCCTCGAAGCGATCGGCTTCCCCGCCAACGGCCCAGGCTTCTGGCCGTTGATCGGGATGGCCGCCATCCTCGGCGGCACGATGCGCGCGCCGCTCACCGGGGTCATCTTCACCCTCGAACTGACGCACGACGTCAATTTGCTGCTGCCCCTGCTCGTCGCGACGACGGTCGCCTACGCGTTCACGGTGCTGGCGATGAAGCGCTCCATCCTGACCGAAAAGGTCAGCCGGCGCGGGTTTCACCTGACTCGCGAATATTCGGTCGATCCCCTCGAACTGACGCTCACGCGGCAGGTGATGCGCACCGATGTCGTCGCCTTGCCGGCCTCGCTCCCGTTGACGAGCCTGCCGACCATGCGCGAACAAGGGGGCACGCGGCAGGGCCTCTATCCAGTCATCGACGATGAGGGCGATCTCGTTGGCGTCGTCACCCGCACCGATTTGCAAACGCTCGCGGCAGAGCCACAGTCGCCCGGAGCGTCGCTGGCGGAAGCGGTGCGGCGCGAACCGATCGTCGCCTATCCGGACGAGTTGGTGCGCAATGTCGTGGCGCGAATGGCCAGCACCGGATTGACGCGCTTTCCGGTGGTCTCGCCGGACAACCGCCGGCAACTGGTCGGGATGATCGGTCTGATCGACGTCTTGCGCGTGCGCGAACTGGCGGAGCGGGCGGAACACGACCGCGAACGCGTCCTGCGGCTGCGCTTTCCTCGACCGCGGCTGCAAGCCCACGCCGCCGGCCGGAACCACGCGCGATCGACTGACTGAACGGCGCGACGGCTCGCCGTCAGCGCCGGCGGGAGAGGTCGCGCACGATCGAACTGAGCCGTTCCTGCTCGTGCAGGTGCGCGCCGGTCAATTCGGCCAGCATCCGCTCCCCGTCGTCCGTGATCGCCAGGTTCACCACTCGGCTGTCGACGGATGACGGCACGCGGCGGACATAACCGCTTTCTTCGAGACGATCGACGAGCCCGACGACGGAATGGTGGCGCAACTGCAACGCCTCCGCGAGATCGCGGACGGCGGGCTGACCCGGCCCCGGGAAGCCGCGGATGGCGAGCAACGCCTGATGCTGCTGCGGCGTCAAGCCGATCGCCCGGGCCGCTTCTTCGCTGAAGCGCAGGAACCGGCGAATCGCGACGCGAAAGGCGGCGATCGCCTGGTAGTCCTCGTCCGAAAGGGCCCGTTTCGCCACGGACTCGCCCGACTGACTCACGCCGCCTCCTCCTGTCGCGTCCCACGCGGCCGTTTTCGCGCAACCGCATGATCCCACGACCGGAGTCGCTTCGGGGAGATTCCCTCACCCCCCGCCCCTCTCCCATTGCGATGGGGCGAGGGGAGCACGAACGATTGCCGCCGTTGCGGCCGTGCTCCCCTCGCCTGCCGCAGCGGGAGAGGGGTTGGGGGTGAGGGCCGTCAAGGGGTGAGGGCATTACGCCAAGTCGTCGATTACGCGCAGGCGTTCGATCTGCCGATTCATGCGCTCCACCGCGGCGTCGATCGCGGCGAGATGCGCGCGCAATCGCGGCTCGTCGACCAGCCCCGGGCGATCGAGCACGCGCTGCGCCAGTTGCGCATGGCCCCGTATCGCCGTCAACTGCGTGCGCAGGTCGAGGCGCGCGCGCTCGGTTGGGTGTGGATGCGATGCGATCGCCAGCGAAATGGAAATGCTCATCAATGACGTCCCAGCACGCGGATCATCCGCTCAATGCTCACGCCAAACGCAATCGGGGCGCCTGCGGCCGACCCGCCCAAAACTGACACGAAATTGCAATGTGGCTTCCGCCGCCTGGCATGCGCCTGGCGCCGCGCGAGGCACATCCTTCAGTCGACACGAACGGGGATTGCTCCCCCACTCGCGACGATGGCGAAGCCCGAACGTTGTCGCGAGGATCGATTGCAGAGCGCACAGAGTCGCTGCGGACGTCGGGTTCGCGGCAGGCGAGGAGCGCGGGCGGGACGCGCCGAGCGGGACCGCTCGCCGAGGGACAACGAGATGGGCGTCATTCAGTTTCCGGTTGGCCCGCTGATCGATGAAGATCATAAGGCGGCGCTGCTCGAACACAAGGCGGATCGCCGGCGCATGCTGCGCGGCGGCGCGGCGCTCGGCGTCGCGGCCGCGGCGGTGGCCGGCTTGTCCGGCTTCGTCACGGCGCAGGAAACGCCGGCGCCGAACCCGCCGGGCGATCAGGTCGGCTCCAACCCGCACAGCGCAAGCTCCGGCCACTCCAGCCCGGTGCCCGCGGGCAAGCCGGCCTGGAAGGTCTACGATCCTTGGCTGAAGCCGGTCGAAGCGGGCGAGAAGAACATCGAACTGACCGCCACCGACGTGACGACGTATCTGGCGAAAGACGTCGCTTACGCTGGCTGGGGCTTCGACGGAACGATCCCCGGACCGGCGCTGCGGGTGCGGCAGGGCGACAAGATCGACTTCAAGTTCAAGGTCGATGCCAAGGCATCGACCGCGCATTCCGTCGATTTCCACTCGGCCCAGACGCCGCCGGACAAGAACTACAAGACGGTCATGCCGGGCCAGGCGTATTCCTGGAGCTTCACGCCAAATCATCCGGGCGCCTATCTCTACCATTGCGGCACGCCGCCGGTGCTGATGCACATCGGCACCGGGATGTACGGCGCGATGATCGTCGATCCGAAAGAAGGGTGGTCACCGGCGCAGGAACTGATCTTCATCCAGAGCGACTTCTATCTGAAAGACGCCG
>JAICJJ010000337.1 GCA_025928535.1 Thermomicrobiales bacterium | reverse complement strand
GCCTCCAGAAGATGTCGCGCACGCGCGGACGGGCGGGATCGCGATCCCGCCCGTTCGCTTCCTCGCCCGACTTTACGCTCGTGTGGCCGCCGCGTCGAGTGAGCCATCGACCTCCGGCGACGCTCAGCCGTCGGCGAGGCCGGGAAACGCCGCCCGGCGCGGCACCCAATAACACCCGCCTGCTCGCCCGACCGGATAGCCGAGAATGGCGCTTGCGTCGTCGTACCAGCGGATGGCGCCCATGCCGCCGAGCTGGCTGATCGCCGCCGGCGGTTCGCCCGGTTCGGGCGCCGCGCCATTCATCCAATGCGATTCGAGCCAGGCGGCGAACGATTCCGCGTCCGGCGCGCCCGCGGCGCGATCGGCGACAAACCGCTCGAACCGAGCGGCAAGATGTTCAGGCGAAAGCATGACGCGACCCCCTTTCCATCAGGATTGCCTGCGTGGCCTGACCGCTCCGGTCGGACCCGCGCTCGGCGCCGTGGGATTCGCCCGCGGCGCAGCTCGGCCAGCCGAAACGCAGTTTCCGTGCCCATGGGTCACGGCAGGGCGTTTCGCGGCATCCAATATGCGAGCCAGCGCGTATGTACACGTAGAGACGCCGGTGGCGGCGTTCGCTCAGAGGTTGCGCAACAATGGGGTTCACGGTCCTGATCGCCGGGTCCGACCGCTGTTATGTCGAGCGGCTGTGCGGCGAGTTGGTCGATGAAGGATTTCTCGTGCGGCAGGCGTTCGACGGGCGGATGACGCTCGACGCGATCGACCGGGTGCCGACCGATCTCGTCGTCACCAATGCGGCCTTGCCCGATCTCGACGCGGCGACGCTGGCGCGCCGCCTCCAGCAGCGCCCCGAGCCGATTCCGGTCGTACTGACCGACGCGGGAGCGCAGCCGGTCGAGATTCCGGGCGTGTCGTTCGTCGCCGACGCGACCGACGTTCCGGAATTGGTCAGCGCGATGCATCGCGCCCTGGCGGAACGCCGCCGGGCGGGCCAGCCCCTGCTCGTGCCGTCCTGTCAGTTTGCGGGCGACGCCGCCTTCTGACGGCGCCCGGCCTCCCTCAGACGAGCCAGCCGCGATCGGCGGCGAAGCGATGCACCGCCGCGACTTGCGGCTCGGCGCCGACCGCGCCGGAACAGACCGATCGCACGTCGGCGATCGCCTCGTCGGCGCCGACCCCGCTCCGGATCAGCCACGCCGCCAGGACCGTGCCGGTGCGGCCCATCCCCGCCGCGCAATGGACGGCGACGGCCCGGCCGCTTGCATGGTGCGCGTCAATGAACGCGAGCGCCTGGAGCAATTGGCGTTCGGTCGGGGCGTAGAAATCATCGACCGGCAAGTGCAGGTTGGCGATTTCCTGCCGTTCAAGCGACTCCCACGGCAGCGGCGTTTCGGTCAGAGTCAACAGCGCGCCGATGCCGCGGGCCCGCAGCGCGCTCAAATCGGCGTCGAGGCTGCGCCCGGACAAGCCGCCCGGGCGCGAGCAGCCGGCAATCACATCTTCGACCAGCCAGTAGAACAGTTCCATCAATGTCTCCGGTTCGAGGCGCGTCGCGCCGCCATATCCCAAGTTTGGCGCAACCCGCCATGGCCGCGCCCCGCCGTTCCGACGGGGCGCACGCCTGCGCATTTGGCCAGACGCCCGTTCAGTCGCCGGCGCCCCGTCGCTCGAGCGCGTCGAGCCGAGCGTGCAACGCGGCGTTTTCCGCGTGCAGCGCCGTCGCCATCCTGTGCAGCGCCTGGATCGCCGCGAAGGCGACGCCTTGCCCATCGATCGGGTGAATCGCCCGGTCGTCGGCGCCGAGGCCGAACGCCGCCGCGAAATCGTGCGCCATCGGACCAATGTGACGGACGGCCGGATCGTCGAACGCGTACGACCAGGCGGCAATCGGCAGATTCGCCATCCGATCAAGGATGACGCCTGGATCGACAGCGGCGACGCCGGTCTTGAGCGCCCGGTCGCTCGACGGAATCGGCGTGCAAACGGCGCTCTCGCAAGTGAAGCCGGCGCAACAGTCATGGTCGTGGCGGCAGGGATGCGCCTGCGGCCCGCAGACGAATCGGCGTCGCCCATTCTTGCGCCGTTTCACGTTGCAGTTGGTGCAGCACGCTTCGCAGGTCGTGCTTGTCGGTCCGCAGCGCACTCCGTCGGCAAGACAGAACGGAAGATCCGCTTGCGCTTCGCCGCCGAATGCCGCTGCCAGCGCTCCGCCTGCCGCCAGCCCGGCGAAACCGCGACGGGACCGCGCCTTCGCAATCGTCCTGACCATTGCATCGAATCGTCGACCGTCCATCCTGCGTGCTCCTGCGTGAACGGCGCCCCGCCCAATTCATCCGCCAGCGCACGATGGAACGACGGAGCGATCCGACAGCGGTCATGGAACGGCGCTGGCGTGCTCGGCTCGCAGACGCCGCATTCTAGCGCGGCGTGCCGAAGGAGTTGCTCCATGTCGTCGATCCCGCGCGATGCGCCGTTCGACAGCACGCTTGACCTGCTGGCCGACGGCTACGACTTCATGGCGAAGCGTCGCCGCCAATTGCACTCCGACATTTTCACCACCCGGCTCTTGCTGCAAGACGTCGTTTGTCTCGTCGGGCCGGAAGCGGCACGGCTCTTTTATGAAGACGACCGCATCACCCGCCGCGGCGCGATGCCGATCACGACGCTGACGCTGCTGCAAGACTTCGGCAGCGTCCAAATGCTCGACGGAGCCGCGCATCGTTGCCGCAAGGCGATGTTCATGTCGCTGATGAGCCCGGACGGCATCCAGCGGTTGGTCGACATCGCCGCCGATCGCTGGCGCGAACGCATCCCGGTCTGGGCCGGGCGCGATCGGGTGACGCTCTTTCCGGCGTTGCAAGGGCTCTATTGCCGCGCCGTTTGCGATTGGGCCGGACTCCCGCTCGACGACGACGAGGCGCGCCAGCGCACCCGCGAGTTCGCGGCGATGATCGAAGGCGCCGGCTCCATCGGCCCGCGCAACTGGCGAGGTCAGGTGCTGCGTTGGCGATCCGAGCGCTGGGCGCGCGACGTCATCGAGCAAATCCGCGATGGCTCCCGCCCCGCGCCCGAGGGCAGCGCCGTCCACGTCTTCGCCACGCATCGCGATCTCGACGACCGGCTCCTCGATCCGAAGATCGCCGCCGTCGAATTGATCAATCTCCTGCGGGCGACGACGGCGGTCGCCCGCTTCGTCACCTTCGAGGCGCTGGCCCTGCACGATCATCCCGAGTGGCGCGAGCGGTTGCGGGGAGCCGCCGACGACGAAATCGAGCGGTTCGTGCAGGAGGTCCGTCGCTTCTACCCGTTCTTTCCGTTCATCGGCGAGCGGGTCTTGGTCGATCTCGAATGGCAGGGGCATCATTTCGCCGAAGGCGCCTGGCTCGCGCTCGACCTCGATGGAACGGACCACGACGCGCGGCTCTGGGACGACCCGGAATCGTTTCGGCCGGAGCGCTTTCTGACGTGGGATCGGAGCCTGTTCAATTTCGTGCCGCAAGGCGGCGACAATCACTATCGCAGCCACCGCTGCCCCGGCGAGTGGATCACGATCGCGCTGATGAAAGACGCGGCGCGCTGGCTGACCGCCGGCATGACCTACAGCACGCCGCCGCAAGACCTGTCGATCGACCGGATGCGCATGCCGACGATTCCGCACAGCCGCTTCGTCATCGACCACGTGCGGCGGATCGACGCGCCGGCGGACTGAACCGGGCGAGCGCCAGCGAGCCGGGCAACCGATCGCCCGCCGCCCGTACACGGGCGGCGTCGGATCGTTCGGAGAGCCGGTCGGGTTCGGTCATCGGTCACATTTTCCTGCCGTGCTTCGTCATCATTGTGACGGCCGAATCGGGGCCGCCACGACGACGGCAAACGATTGGAGGAACGGCATTCCAGTTCGGCGGCGCAACGGGACGGCGCTCGGAGCGATTGGCTCCGCCGCGCCAGCGGAACCGGCGGCCGCGTCGTTCGTGCCGGCGCGCCGCGCTCCGTTCAGGGCTGTGTCAAAGTCGCGGCGGTGGCGATGGGGCGGCGAGCAGGGCGAGCGCCCGCTGGGGATAGGCGCCGTAGTGGCGGAGCGCGTCGGGAATGAGGGGCCAGCCGAGTTGGCGCAGCACGCGCAGCAAGCCATTG
>JAICJJ010000384.1 GCA_025928535.1 Thermomicrobiales bacterium | reverse complement strand
CATTCATCACGGACGAGGTGCAAAACAAGCCCCTTGCCGATCTCGGACTCTCGCCGCGCGTGCTCAACGCATTGCGGAGCCGTCAGATCGAGCGGGTCGTGACGGCGGGCGATGTGTCCTGGCCGGGCGAAGTCGATGTGGTCAACCCGGACCAGCCGATCGCGACCCTCGACGGCCCGGACGCCGTCATCGACATGGACATCTGGATCGATCAGGATCGGGGCTATCGACCGGCGGAGCAACAAGAAACCTACGCGCTGGGCGAGATTCCGATCGACGCGATCTACACGCCGATCGAGCAGGTCAACTTCGTCGTCGAGCACACCCGCGTCGGGCCGACGACCGACTACGATCGGCTGATTCTCGAAGTGGTGACGGACGGCACGATCGAGCCGGACGACGCGCTGGCGCAGGCCGCGCGGATTCTGGGCGATCACGCGCGCGTCTTCGCCGATCTCAACCGGGCCGGGCGCGACGCCGCCGGGCCGGCGAGCCCATTCATCACGGACGAGGTGCAAAACAAGCCCCTTGCCGATCTCGGACTCTCGCCGCGCGTGCTCAACGCATTGCGGAGCCGTCAGATCGAGCGGGTCGGCCAGGTTTTGACGATGGATCCGGACCAGTTGCTGTCGATCCGCAACTTCGGACCCCGCTCGCTGACGGAATTGCGGCAGAAGTTGGCCGAATACGGCTATCTGCCGGAAGGCAGCGTCGGGCCGTTCGATGCGGAGGGCGATCTCCTCGGCGCGCTCGACGGCGCCGAGGCGGATGTGCTCGATCCCGGCGAAGATCAGGATGACGAGGTCGCAGAGGCCATCGCCGCGCTCGGCATCGACTCGGGAAGCGGCGCCCCGGAAGAGGAGAATGCCGAATGAGGCACCAGAAATCGGGCCGCAAGTTCGGGCGCAACCCGGCCCAGCGCCGCGCCTTGCTGCGGCAACAAGCCATTTCGATGATCTTGCATGAGCGGATCACGACGACCGAAGCCAAGGCGAAAGACCTGCGGTCGGTCGTCGAGAAACTGGTCACGATCGCGCGGGCCGACACCCCGCATCATCGCAAACTCATCATGCAGAAAATCGACCATTCGCTGGCGACGGCGAAACTGTTCGATGTCATCGCGCCGCGGTTCGAATCGGCTCCCGGCGGCTACACGCGCATTTCGAAACTGGGGCCGCGGCGCGGCGACGCGGCGCCGCTGGCGCTGATCGAATTCATCGAAGCCTGAGCGGGGCAGGCGGCGCTCGAATCGACGCGATGGCGTCGCTCGCGCTGACCGTCAGTTACGACGGGTCCGGCTTTGCCGGCGCCCAGGCACAACCGGGCCAGCGAACCGTTCAGGGAACGCTGGAGGAAGCGCTTGGGCGGCTCTTTGGACAACCGACGAAGGTCGTGCTGGCGGGTCGGACCGACCGTGGCGTCCATGCGGCGGGGCAGGTGATCAGTTGCGGCGACGGCCGCCCCGACTGGATGCTCGATCAGCTGCAGACGGCGCTGAACGCGCAGTTGCCGCCCGACCTGGCGGTGGTCGCGGCAGCCCGGCGGCCAGACGAATTTCACGCCCGTTACGACGCGGTCTGGCGGGAATACCGCTACCGCATCTGGACGGGCGGCCGCGCTCCGCTGGCGCGGCGGATGGTTTGGGAACGGACCGGGGCGGTCGATCTCGCCGCGATGCGAGCGGGGGCGGCGATGTTCGTCGGCAAGCGCGATTTCGCCACGTTCGCCGGCGGCGGTGAAGGGGCGCCATGGTCGGCTCGGCGGACGCGGCCACGCGGCACGGAACGGACGGTCGTTCGATGCGATGTGCGCGCGGTCGAACCCTGGTGGGGACCGGAGGACGAGCGGCGATGCGTCGAAATTCGGGTGGCGGCCGATGGATTCTTGCCGCAAATGGCCCGGACGATGACGAGCGCGCTGCTCGAAGTCGGCCAGGGGCGGCGGCGGCCGGAGTGGATCGGCGATCTGCTTGCGGCGGCGGATCGGCGAGTCGGTCCGATGACGGCGCCGGCGCATGGATTGATTCTTTGGCGTGTCGGCTACGATGACGATTCGCCGGACGACGGGCTGACGACGAACGACCGCGCCCGGACCGAACTGAGGAGAGAACGAAATGGAGCGACGAACCTGGTCCCCGAAAGGGGCTGAGGCGCACCTGGGGAAGCGTTGGTACATCGTCGATGCGCAAGGTCAGACGTTGGGACGGCTGGCGTCAGTGGTGGCGGCCACGCTCCGTGGCAAGAACAAGCCGACCTACGCCCCGCATATGGATATGGGTGACTTTGTCATTGTCGTCAACGCCGACAAGGTCGCCTTGACCGGCAAGAAGGAAACGCAAAAGTTCTACTACCGGCATTCGCAATACCCGGGCGGTTTGCGCAAGCGGAGCGTGCGGGAAGTGCGGCAGACGCACCCGACGCGGATCGTCGAGGCGGCGGTGCGCGGCATGCTGCCGAAAACCCAACTTGGCGAGCGGCAATTGAAGAAACTTAAGATCTACGCCGGGCCGGCTCATCCGCATGAAAGCCAGCAACCGGAAGCGATCGATCTGCGACCGGCCGGCTCCGGTCGTCTCGCGTAGTCGTTCGAGCCAGCGGCGGTCGTTCGCCGGGCTGGCCATCAACGTGAGGGCAAACGCATATGACTGAAGCTGCGTACCACTATGCCGTCGGCCGGCGGAAAGCCGCGGTCGCCCGCGTGCGGCTCTATCCCGGCTCCGGCCACATCACGGTCAATGGCAAGAGCGTTGGCGAATACTTCGGCGGCCGGCCGGTCCACAACGCGAACATCACCGAACCGTTGCGGCTCACCGGCACGGCCGAGCGGTTCGATGTCACGGTGCGGGTGCTTGGCGGCGGCGTCTCCGGGCAGGCGGACGCGATCCGCCATGGCATCGCCCGGGCGCTTACGCGGGTCGATGAAGAATTGCGGCCGACCCTGAAACGGGCGAAGTTGCTGACGCGCGACGCCCGGGTCAAGGAGCGGAAGAAAGTGGGCCTCAAGCGAGCCCGCAAGGCACCGCAGTACACCAAGCGGTAAGACTGAGCCCGACAGCGCCGCGAGCCGCGGCGCCGTTCGCTCGAATTACGGCGACGGACGCTGCCTCGACCTCACGGGCGCCAGTGGCGTGGAATGGGTCGTGCAACCAACCGTCGCGGCAGGGACCGGCTCGCGTGCGCGCGAGCCGGTTCTGTCGTTTGGCGCTGGGGCGCCACAGGGCGGTGGAGGCCAGAAGCAACTCTTGCAACTCGGCGCGCCACCGGATGTCGAGAATCTGGCGGCGGCTCCGTCCCAGGGACACGAGCGGCCACGACGGGCCTCGCGCTGTGAAAGGAGCACCGCCATGACAATTCAGCGGATGGACAACGTCGGCATCGTCGTCGACGATCTTGAGTCTGGAATTGCGTTCTTCGTCGAACTCGGGATGGAGTTGGAAGCCAAGGCGCAGATCGAAGGGCTTTGGGCGGACCGCACCGTCGGACTCGACGGCGTCCGGAGCGACATCGCGATGATGCGGACCCCGGACGGCCACGGCAAGTTGGAACTGGCGAAGCACCACGCCCCTGCGGCAGTCCGCCCCGAGTCGGACATCCCGCCGCCCAACACGCTTGGCCTGCACCGCGTCATGTTCGCCGTCGACGACATTGACGACACGATTGCCCGCCTGCGCCCCCACGGCGCCGAACTCCTCGGCGAGGTTGCGCAGTACGAGAATATCTACCGGCTCTGCTACCTCCGCGGCCCCGCGGGCATCGTCGTCGCCCTGGCCGAACAGATCT
>JAICJJ010000639.1 GCA_025928535.1 Thermomicrobiales bacterium | reverse complement strand
GGTTCGTCCAGACGTGGCCGGGCGCGATCCGGCTCGCCAGCAGTTCGGCGATGTGCCGCGTCTGGCGGTCGGTGAAATGCTCGATCTGCTGGCGGCAGGAAACGCCGGCGATCGCGATCACGGTCGCCGGTTGCGCCGCATTGACGGCCGGGAAGAGTCGGTCTTCCCCGACCTTGCGCGAAATGTCGTAATGCTCGGCTTCGTAGCCGAACGATCCCGCCATGCCGCAGCAGCCGGCGCCGCTTTCCCGCGCGTTGCAGCCGGCCGCGCGCAACATTGCCATCGACGGCCCGACGCCGATCAGCGATTTCTGATGGCAATGGCCGTGGAAAAGCACTTCCGGCCCCGGCTCGCCTTGCCACGCGATGCCGAGGTCGCCGTCCGCGTCCAGTTTGGCCAGCAATTCGTCGATCATGAAACTCTGGCTGGCGACCGCTTGCACGTCGGCGTCGTCCGGCAGCAGCGAAGCGTATTCATCGCGCAAGGTCAGAATGCAACTCGGCTCGGTGCCGACGATCGGAATGCCGCGACGGGCGTAGCCGGCCAGCGCGGCGATGTTGGCGCGGGCGGCCTTGCGGGCGTCGTCGACCAGCCCTTTCGAGAGCATCGGCCGGCCGCAGCAGACCCGCCGCTCTTCGACCACCACCTCGAAGCCCGCCGCTTCCAGCAATTTGACGGCGGCGGCGCCGATGCGCGGATAGTTGTAGGTGGCGAAGGTGTCGTGGAAATAGACCGCTTGCCCGCGCGTCTGCCGCGTCTGGCCAGCGGTCCGCTTCTGATGATCGCGCCACCATTGCTCGAAGGTGCGCCGGGCGAAGGGCGGCAACGACCGCTGCGGCGCGACGCCGACCGCCCGCATCGCTTGCTTCGCCATGGGCGTCCTGAGCGACAGGTTCGCCAGCCCAGCGACCGGCGCGGCCAGGCGCGACATCGTGTGGATGTGGCCGAAAAGGCGCGAGCGAAGCGGCGTTCCATGGTCGGCGTGGTAGTGCGCGAGAAATTCCGTCTTGATCTTGGCCATGTCGACGCTCGACGGGCACTCAGTCGCGCAGGCCTTGCACGAGAGGCAAAGGTCGAGAACGTCGTAGACCTCGCGCGAGGTGAATTCGCTCGGGTCGAAGATTTCGCCCGCCAGCGCGTTACGCAGGGCGTTGGCGCGGCCGCGGGTGGTGTCTTTTTCGTCTTTGGTCGCCATGTACGACGGACACATCGTGCCGGCCTTCAACTTCCGGCAGACCGCCGCTCCGTTGCACATCTCGACCGCGCGCAGGAATCCGCCTTCGGCCGTGAAATCGAGATAGGTCTTCGGTTCGCGCGCCGCGTAGTAGGGGCCGTAGCGCAGATGCTCCGTCATCGGCGGCGCGTCGACCTTCTTGCCCGGGTTCATCAGACCGCGCGGGTCCCAGATGCGCTTGAATTCGCGCATCGCCTCGTACAGTTCCGGACCGAAGATCGTCGGGTTCAATTCGGAGCGTTGCAGGCCGTCGCCATGCTCGCCGCTCATCACGCCGCCGAAGCGATGGGCGAGTTCAGCCGCTTCGTGCGCCATCTCGCTCATCGCCTGCACGCCTTGCAGCGTCTT
>JAICJJ010000159.1 GCA_025928535.1 Thermomicrobiales bacterium | reverse complement strand
CGTCGCGAACGCATCGTCGGTTCGATCTGCCTCCTCGCGCAGCTGCTCGTCGTCGCGTGGCCTGGCGCGATGCGTGCGGGAGCCCAGAGCGCCACGCCGCCTGCCGCCGTCACGCTGCCGACCGATCCGGCGCAGCCATGTCCGGCGCCGGCGTCCCTGCAAGACGCGGCGCCGGCCGGGGCAGGCGCGCCGGCCTACGACTACGCGATCGTCATCGACGTCAGCGGGTCGATGAACGGCGATTACAACCCCATCGACGGCACGCCCGATCCGGTCAATCCGAACACGGGACAGGCGATCACGCCCAACCAGATCATCTTTCCGAAAGTGAAAGGTGCCGTCGAGCGCTTCATCGACGGCCTGCCGCCGGGCGCGAATGTCGCGATCATTCCATTTGGCAACGATGCCGACCCGGCCCGCACGCGCGTGTTCGCCCTCGGATCGGCCGCCCAGGTCGACGAAGCGCGGGCGTATGTCGATGGGCTGCAGGCGCAGGATGGCGCGACCCACATCACGGACGCGATCCAGGCGGCGCTCGGTCAACTGGCGGCGCTGAAAGCGGCCGATCCCGACCGGGACCACTACCAGACGATCCTCCTGTATACGGATGGGCAGGGCAACGGGCCGGGCGACGGCAGTCCGGGCGCGCCATCGGTCGATGCATTGCTGGCGAGCATCGACGCCTACAAGACGAGTCAGCCGTTTCTCTTCGTCAAATATGTCGGCCTCGGCGTCGACGTGCCGAACAAGGATCGATTGGAAGCGGCCGGTGTCCAGGTCGTGCAAGAGCAGAGCGGCCAGGTGAGCCCGATTCGCGAACTGCGGCTCGCCATCGTCGGCGGCGATCTCGGCGCGCTGCGACCGGGCGACGCCGCCGCCAGCCGCGTCTGCGTCGTGGCGGGCGACGTGAGCGGCAATCCGCGCCTGACCTTCGCGCTCGACCGCGCCGACCTGCCCGACGATGTCGATCTGCAACTCGACACCCGGTCGAAATTCGCCGACACCAGCGGCGTGCCGCTCCGCTGGACCCTGGTCAGGGGCGGCGCGCCGAGCGATTACGCCGCCTGGCTCGAGGTCGCGACCGACGACAAGGAGATCGTTCTCGTGCCGGCGCGGTTGCCGGTGCAATTCACGGTCGCCGCGCCGCCCACGCCGACCCCGACGCCGACCGCAACCGCGACACCGGTCCCGCCGACCGCGACGCCTTCGCCGACCTCGACCCCGACGCCCGTCCCGACGGCGACGCCGACCGCCACCCCCGTGCCGACCGCGACGCCGACCGTGACGCCGATTCCGACCAGCACCCCGATCCCGACCAGCACGCCCATTCCGCCGACCGCGACGCCAATACCGCCGACCGCGACGCCCGCGCCGACGAACACGCCGGTTCCCACGCCAACGCCGACGCCTGCCGTCGTCTTCCCACCGCCCGTGCCGCTCGATTTCGGCACGCAGGACGTCAGCACGACGGCCGATCCGAAGGCGCCGGTCGAATGGCGGGTCCCGCTGCCGGTCCAGTTGGTCAACGGCGCATCGGCGTCGGTCCGTTTCGGACCTGATTTCGATCCGCCGCTCGACCACGACAGCCTCTTCCAGGTTGGCGCGACGTCGCCGCGATCCGACCTGGCGCTCGATGGCCGCGAATCGTCGGTCAGCGCGATCGTCCGCATGCCGGCCGGTCCGCTGCAGCAGATGGGCACAGGAGATCACGTCATCAACGGCCATCTCCTCGTCGACGCTGGAGACGCCGCCTTCCCGCTGCAAGACGTGCGCCGATTGGACGACGGGACGTGGGACGTGCCGATCGTGCTGCGCGCGAGCGTCTCGACGCCGCCGCCCTGGGGAACGATTGCCGCTGGCGGGGCGGGATTGGCCGGGCTGCTGCTCGTGGGAGGGCTCGCCTGGGCGAACCGGCCGATGTTGCCGAAGACGGCGCGGGTCGATCAATACGGCGCCGTATCCGACATTGGCGAACGCAGGTCGGCCTCAGTTGGCGGTCCGCTCGATGACGTCAATATCGGTCTCCCCAGCGCCATCGGTCAGGTCAAGGGGCGTTGGGGACGCAAGGCGCGCTTCGTCGCCGACTCGGCGGCCAACGATGTGACCGTGATGGGAACTCCGCTTCCACCAGGTCAGTCTATTCATCTGAGCGATGACGACACGATCCGCTCCGGCGGCGTCGAATTCACTTACCGCGATTCGAAACCGGACGGCCCCGCCGGTGGCGACGGCGACGGCAACGTGATGTAGTTCAGCAGGAGGGATCGATGCCCGGCATCTTCATCGGCATTGGCGGCATCGGCGGTTCGATCGTCGCCCAGGTGCGGCAGGCGCTGGCGCTGCGGGTCGCGTTCGCCCACGATTCGCCGTCGGCCCAGGAGGCGGCGGGGCAGTTTCGCTTCCTGCTCATCGACACCTGGAAAGATGGCGTCGGCCTCGGCTTCGACGCCGCCGATTGCTTCGATCTGCCGGAAGGCAAAGACAAGTTCGACGTCGACGCCAAGATCGATTCCTGGCATCACGGCGGCGACGCCACGTTTCGCAACTGGTGGCCGGAACGCAAAGGCGCGCCGCTCCGCGCCGGCGCGTTCGCCAGCGGCGCCGGGCAGTTGCGGATCAAGGGCAAACTCGCCTACCGGATCGCTCTGACCGGGCAAGGCCGCCCGGTGGTCGATGCCGTGCGCGACGCGCTCCACGCCATCGACGCCGTGCTCGGCCCGGCGCCGGGGTTGCGCACCGTGCCCGTCTATCTCGTCTGCTCCCTCTGAGGCGGCACGGGCAGCGGCATGGTCCTGACGCTCGCCCAACACCTGCGTCAGGCGATGCCCGATTATTGCCCGCTGATCGGCGTCTTTCCCATGGCTGGCATCACCGCGCTCGGTCCGGGCGGGGCCGACACCACGAGCATCTGGGCCAACACCGACGCGGCGCTGCGCGAAATCGACTATTGCCAGCGCGTCGCGGGCACGCCCGAAAACGAGTTGACGCCCTTCTTTCAATGGCCGGGCGAAGGCAACATCCTCTTCGGCAAGAGCCGGCCGTTCGAATACGCCTATCTCTTCGGTCGCGAAAACCAGAGCGGGCAAAGCCTCGCCACCTTCGGCGAATACGTCGGCCTGATCGCCGAAACGCTCGTCGCCGAGAGTTTTTCGAACCTGCTCGACGAAGGCTTCCAGACCGCCATCAAGGGGCCGCATTCGCAATTCATCATGCATTTGCAGGCGAAGCCGGAGGTGGCGGGGCGGCCGACAACCTACGCCAGCGCCGCCATCGGCGCGCTGGTCTACCCGGCGGAGCGGATCGAACGGCATCTCGCCCGCCGTTACGCCATGGCCGTCCTCGAACGGATGACGCAGACCGACACGCAGCGGGCCAATGCCGCGGTCGATGAATTCACCAAGCTCCACGCCCTGGTCTGGGCGGGCTTGCCGCCCTTGCAGACGGAATTGACCAAGCCGCTCGAACAGGCGGACGGCACGCGCAAGCCGTGTCCGCAGCCGCCGGACAATCTCAACCGCGAGCGCAACCAGCAATACGCCAAGGCCGACCGCTCGGCGACGGTGTCGGCGGCGAACCGGGAACGGGAAACGCTGGAGCAATTCGCCGGCCGGGGTTATCTGGCGCATCTGAAAAACCGACGAAAGGTCATCGTCGCCGACTACGCCGATCCGGAGCGGGGGCTGCGGAAATTCGTCAACGATTCGCTGGCCAGCGGCGGCGCGACGGCGCTCGGCTCCACCCACGAAGCCGTCCGGCAGATCCGAATGACGCTGGAGCGGGAATGGCGCGCGCTGAACGAAGCGATCGAAGGCAATGACGATCCGGCGTCGCCGCGGAAAGGGCTGAAGGAGATCGCCGCCGATCATCAAGCCGGCTGGGACAACGCCGTTCGCAAACTGGGCAACGGCGTCGGCGGCGGCTTCGGCAAACTGGTCGGCCGCAACGGCAAGGAAGCGAAGGACAAGTTCTATCGGCAAACGTGGGCGCCGTTCAAGGACGATTTGCTGAAACTGGAACGGGCGGTGCAAGGTCGGGAAACCTACCAGCGGTTGCTGGAAGAAACGCTCAAGGTCGAACGCGCCCTCAAGGACCTGATCGACCAGACCGCCCATTTGCGGGACGAACTGGAACGCTCGACGCGGACCGATGTCGGCGAGCATGGTCATTCCGGCGTGCTCGATCTGGCCGTGCTCGACAGCCCGGCGCTGGTGGCGCACCGCTTCGACGACGTCCTCGACCGGATCGTGCGGGAAGGCGTCGATCGCTGCGCGATCGCGGTCACGGCTGGCGCGGCCGCGGCGGACGACGGCGACGACGACGAGGGGCCGCTCGCCATCGACGAAGCGCCCGATGTCGTGGTGCGCGCGTTGCCGAAAACGGGGATCGTCGCCGAGTTGCTGGCGCGGCGGCTCGATCCGAAAGCAGGCGCCGTGGGCTTGCTGCACGAAACGTTTCGGGACCGGCTGCGCGACGCGATCGTCGACGACGGGATCAGCCAGCTCGGCCGGGAGGTGCGGGCGCTGTCGATCTGGGAGGCGCTGGCGGCGGAATGTCGGGCGCGGCAGGCGCTCGAACTGCACGACGCGGCGGTCAGCCAGGCAATGCATCAGGTCCAGCAGCAACGCCGCGGCGCGGAACAGGCGGGCGTGCCGCCGAAAGACTGGGAGCAGGAAGTGTTGCGGGCATTCATCCGCAACCGCCTCTTCGAATGTCAGAAACGGGTGCGGCCGTTCTGGAATCTCGACGGCCTGATGACGGCCAACCACGGCGCGCCCTACGGTTTCATCGTCGCCGCCGCCGACGAGCAGGCGTACCATGAAGCCGAAACGACGCTCGGCCTGAAAGGGGTGCTGGAGCAGACGGCGGCGATGATGCAGGCCGGCGCGCCGAAATGGCTGCCGGGGCGCGACCGGATCGCCCTCTACGCACGGGAAGGAGTCGCGCCGCTCTTCTACCTGAACGACCGCGAATTGAAAGGGATGCGCGACGCCGCCGCCCAGAAGCGGCTGGAAAAGTTTCTCTACACCGATCTGCGCTTCGAGACGCTGGCCGATCCGGTGATCAAGCCGGGCGAATCGGACGACGACGAAGTGCGGTACCTCGTCGCCGTCGGATTGCAACTCGAGATCGTCAAGCGGGCGGCGACCGACGGCCATCTGAATGGACGGTTGTCGGTTCGCCTGCCCGGCGCGCCGGAAGAATTCGACAGCGTGATCGACCTCGAAGAAGCGCTTCTCGCCGACCGGAGCCGGCTGCGCGCGCTGAAAGAGCGGGTCAACGCCAAGGTGCAGCGCATCCCGGCGCAAGATCGAAGCGGGATGCTGCAACAGGCGCTCGCGCGCGTCCAACGTCTGCGGGCGGACGCGCAGGCGAGCGATCGACCGGCGGTCGCGGCATGGTGGAAAGAAGCCGAGCGAGCGATTGTGGCGCGGTTGACCTATGGCCAGTATCTCGTCGCCGTCTGAGCGGGCGCGCCCGCGCGGTTCGACCGTCTGGGTCGGGCTCGATCCGTTCGGAGCGGCGGTCGTCAACCGGCTGCGCCGCTGGCTCGGCGACGACGACCGTCGGGAGTTGGCCGCTGCCAACCGCTTGCTGCCGTCGCTGGAATTGCCGGGGAGCGAACCGGACCCGGCGGCTATCGATCCGGCAGCATCGGACGAAGCCGGCGTCGCCGTTGCGTCATCGGCGCCGTACGATCCGGCGGCGGACGCGATCCAGCAGGCGTTGGCGGAACTGCTCGCCGAACGGCAGAGCCGCGACGCATTGCGCTACGCCGATCGCGATCTGCTCGTGCCGCATGTCTGGCTCGTGGCCGACATCGATTCGCCGGAAACGGCCGATCTCGCGCCCTGGCTGGCGCGCCTGCGGCGACGGCTCGCCGAGCTGCGAGTCGAAGCGCGGCTCTATCTCCTCGTGCGCAATCGGTCGTGGGGTCGGTCGCCGGACGCGCAGGCGGCGGTGATCGACCGCGTCCGGCGCCTGACGGAGGACGCGCTGGCGCCAGCCGGCGACGACCCGGCGATCGCGTTCGTCCTGTCCGATCGCGACGCGATCGGCGGCCTCTATTCCGACGACGAAACGACGGCGCTGGCGCACCGGTTGGCTGATCTGATCCTGCTCGGCGATGTCGCGCGGGGCGCGACGCGGGCGTTCACGGCGTCGCTCGGCGGCGGTTCCGGCGGCTGGGAGACGCAGCCGGTCTTCGGCAGCGCAGCCGGCGTCGCCCTCCGCTGGGATGCGCCGGCGGCGTTCCGCGCCAGCGCCGAGCGCCGCCGGCAGCGGTTGCTCGCGGCGCTGGAAGAACCGGCGCCGCCGACCTTCGAGCCGCCCTACCCGGCGTTGGGGCGGGTCGCGCTGGCGGCGGCGGCGCGCTGGCCGGCGCTCGATTTGCCGCGCTGGTCGCCTCGCTTCTGGAAGCCGGCTCCGGCCGAATATGCGCGGGCGCGCGATGGCGTCGACCGCTGGTTGGTGCGAGCGGGCCGCTGGCGGCACGAGATGCTCGTGATTCACGAAGATCGCCACGCCAATCTCGATCTCCAGGCCGACGCGATGCGGCGCGCCTACGTCGCCGATCTCGACGCGCAGGCCAGAATCATCCTCGAAGACGAATCGTTGCCCGGCTTTTTTTCGCCGCTCGCGCGCCTAACGGAGCGCGCGGCGGCCGACATGCGGGTGCGCCGCCGCGATCTGCGGCCCGAGCCGCCGACGCCGCCCCTGCCGGAGCCATTCGACGCGGCGCAGGCGCTGCCGGAGCCGGAGCCGCTCGTCG
>JAICJJ010000137.1 GCA_025928535.1 Thermomicrobiales bacterium | reverse complement strand
GCGAAGCCGATCAGCAAGATCACGGCGCTGCGGGAGCCGCGCCAGCCGCGCAGCGTGCGGGTGTGGAGATAGACGCCGTAGATCAGCCAGGTGAAGAGGGCGGCGGCTTCTTTCGGGTCCCAACTCCAGTAGGTGCCCCACGCCTGATAGGCCCAGACCGATCCCATGATCAGCACGAGCGCCATCGCCGGAAAGCCGATGGTGACGGCACGGAAACTCAGGTCGTCGAGCAATGCCGGCGACGGAAGCCAGGCGACGCGCCAATGCGACGCGATCAGGAAGAAGACGGCGGCCGCGAACGCCACCGCGAAACTCGAATAGGCGAGGATCGCCATCGAAACGTGGATCGTCATCATCGGCCGGTTTTGCAGCGCCGGAATGAGCGGGTTCACCTCGCGCAGGTCGGCCGGCAGCGACCAGACGTAGGCGATCATGCCGAGCGTGATCGGCATGACGATCGCGCCGAGTTGGCGCACGCCGTAGTGGCGCTCGAACAGGAGATAGAGCAGCCCGATCAGGAAGATGAAGGTGCTCGAAAACTCGTACATGTTCGACAGCGGAATGTGCCCGGAAGCGGCCGTGCGGAGCGCGACCGAAATGCCCTGAAAGACGACGCCGAACCAGGCGAGCATCGTTCCGTAGCGGCCGATGGCGGGATCGGCCGGTTCGAGGGTCGCGGTCGCGCCGACGACCGGTGCTCCTGGCGCGGCGAGCGCCGCACGGCGGATGCGAACACGGCCGACGGCGTAGACCAGATAACAGATCGCTGCCAGAACATAGGCCAGCGTGGCGGCGGCGAAACTGTAGAACGACAACATCACGAGCGCTTGCATCAGGTTCCTCTTCCGCTCCGTTCCAGTTAGACCACACCAGATGCGTCGGACGCAGGCTCCAGTTCGTCCGGGCGCGCCGTGCGGACGATCGGCACGCCCAGCCGGCGCTCCAGATCGTTCACGACCGATTCGAACGCCCGCTGCGCGCCATAGTCCCGCTTCGCCAGGGGAGCCAGTTCGACCCGGCTGCCGGCGTCGGCCGGGCCGACGATCGCGCGGATGCGGCGATGCGGGAAGTAAAACGTGATCGCCAGTCCGCCGACCAGCAACAACGCGGCGGCGATGAAGATCGGAATGCCCGGATTGCGCGCAATTTGCAGCACGCTGAAGCGCTTTTCGCGGTCGAACGTCACGGTGGCGCCGCCGAAATGGGCGCTGTCGCCCTGCGTGACGACCTCGCTCGCGGGCTGTTGCAGCGGGCTGTTCGGGCCGAGCGGCCGCGCCGTCAGATACATCTGGCCGCTGCCGAGGTGGAGCGTGTCCAGGTCCGGCCGGTTCGCCGGATTATCGTCGGGCGCGATGACCGTCAGCGAGATGCCGACCGGCGGCAGATCGAGGACCGCCGCCGGGGCGTCGGGATTCGATCTCGCCACGAATTCCCCGAGCGGCAGGGCGTCGTCGTAGAGCGTTTTCCCGTCCGCGCCGACAATCGTCAGATCGACCGCCTGACCGAACCCGGACTGATAGAAGACGACGTCGCCAAGCGTCAGCGGGTGGTTGACCGTGACCGCGCCGGTCTTGACCTGCTCGCCGTTGCGGAAGATCGTCAGGTCGCTCCGATATTCCTGGGCGATGCCGTTTTCGTTGTATCGCTCGGTGAAGTCGCCCAGGCGCACGCTCAGTCCGGTGCCGTGCCCGACGTCTTGCGTCGCCCCTTCCGTCAGGATGAACGCGTCGTCGCGGAACCCCCACCGCGCCCCGACAATGCCGCCGACCAGCACGAGGATCAGGGCGACGTGAAAGGGGATCGTGCCCAACTTGCCGTAGCGCCAGCGGTCGGCGTAGACGTGGATTTCGTCGCCGCGCGATTCGGCCAGGATGCGTTGCCGGCCGGCCCGGAGGCTTGCCGCCAGGCCGGCCGCCAGATCGGCCGGCGGCATGGCGGCGGTGGCGCTGGCCGAAACCTCCGCGTTGCGGATGAAGCCGTGGGTCGTCGCGACCGGCGGATGGGCGATCGAAGCCCAAAGACCGGGCGCGCGGTTGATGATGCCGCCGATGGCGATGCCGATCGCGAGCAAGGTCATCGTCGCCATGAACAGGAACGAATGAAAAACGTCCCAGCCGTACCAGGCGGCGACGACCGGAGCCGTGATCGGGGCGTGGTCGGCGATCCATTGCGGCACCGAACTGTTGCGCAGCGTCCCGATCAGGACGAGGATCGCCAGCGCAATGATCTCGTAGATGCCGACCCGGACCGAGCAAAAAAAGCGCCAGACGCGATCGACCGCCCATTCGAAGCGCGAGCGCCGGAGCGGCCGGTTCGACGCGGCGACCCGCGGAGCGGCCGCCGGACGGACGGAGGCGTCGTCGATCACAGCCGGGGCTCCCAGGGCGTCCAGGGCGATAGCGCGACGACCCGGGCGAAAAATTGCTGATACAGCCCGAGCAGCATCACGGCGCCGACCGCAAGCATGACGCCACCGCTCAGGCTCGTCGCCAACGGCAGCCGATGATTGAGCCGCCGAATCCAGCGCGACGACGAGCCGTAGGCGACGGCCGCCAGCAAGAACGGCACGGCCAAGCCCAGCGAATAGGCGGTCAGGAGCGTCGCCGCCCGCGCCGGATCGCCCCGCCCGGCCGCCATCGTCAGGATCGCGCCGAGGATCGGCCCGACGCACGGCGACCAGCCGGCGGCGAAGGTCATGCCGACCAGAAACGACGAGGCGAGCCGCCCGGACGGGGCAGCCGGGGCGACCAATCGCCGATCCCAATCGAGAAACGGCAACCGCACGATGCCCAATTGATACAGGCCGAGGACGATCAGCAACAGGCCGCCGAGCCGAACGAGCAGACCGCGGTGGCCGGCGACGATCGACGCCGTCGAGACGAGGCCGCCCGCCGCGCCGAGCGCGACGCCGGCGGCGATGAAGACGAGCGAAAAGCCGAGCACGTAGGCGGACGCGTTGGCGATGATCCGGCCGCGCGCGGCGGGCGCGCCGTCGGTCGAGACGCCGGCCAGATGCGCCAGATAGATGGGAACGAGGGGCAAGACGCAAGGCGAGGAAATCGATAGCAGACCCGCAATGAAAGCCGCAATCAGGGAGACGTCTGCGCTCATGGCGGCAACCGTACCATCCGCTTTCAGGGGGGTCAATTGAGACCCGACCGCGTGCAGCGGGGTGATGATCGCGCGCCCGAGTCAGTTTCCCAGGACGGCGGCGAGTTCGGCGGCACGCTCGTCTGGAGTGAGCGATCGACCGTGCGCCAGTTCCACTTCGAAGGCGGGCTCGCCGAGTGCTGTCCGGGCGCGGCGGCGTCCCTGATCATGGGTCAGGCGCTCCGGCCAGGCGGCGGCCAACCCCGTCGTCAACTCCAACTGATCGCCGGCGCCGAACAGGCGGGCAGCCCGCGCCGCATCGCCCTGGAGCGCCGCGAGCGCGGCCGCATCGGGAACGATGCGCGCCAGAATATGCGCACTTTCTGGATCCCAGCGCCAAAATGCGCGCAATCCTTCCGCGGTGCCGGCGAGATCCGCTTGCGCCAGGGCCAAGTGGCCGAGGAAGCGAGCGGCGACCTTCTCTGGAAAGGGAAAGCCGAGGCTGCGGCCACCCTCCCGCGCTTCCTGCAAGAGCGTCCGGGCCGTCTCGACGTCGCCAAGACCCCAGCGAGCGATGCCTCGGTGCGCGCGCGCCGTATACGCCTCTTCCAGATTGTTGGCCCGGCGAAACTGGGTCTCCGCCTCGGCCAGGAGCGGTTCCGCCTCGCCGTAACGTCCCTGGTCGACCAGGAGCAGGCCGCGCGTCACGCGACCGCCGTCTGGCAGCGCGGCGTCGCCCAGCAGTTGGCTCAGGTCGGCTACCTCTGCCAGATGCCGCTCCGCCTCGGCAAAGTCGCCGCGATATCCCGCCAGCGTCGCCAGGCTGTCGAGCACCTGTTGCCGCGCGAACGATGGAGAAGGGTCGGCGGCGATCGCGCGCGCGAACCAGGCGCTGGCTTCGTTCCAATGTCCGCGCAAGTGCCAGAACAGCACAAGCGCGCGCACGAGCCGCAGCAGCCCGGACCCGTCGCCCTGCGTGGCGAACCACGTCATCGCGGCGCGGAGGTTGGGCCGCTCCGTCTCCAGCGCCTCGAACCACTGCTGCGACTCGGGACCGCTGAGCAGGGGCTCGACGCCTTCGGCGAAGGACAGGAAATAGCGGGCATGGGCGCTCCGCACGTCTTGATCCTCGCCGGCGGCGACCAGGCGCTCCTGGCCAAACTCGCGGATCGTCTCGAGCATGCGATATCGGCGCGCGTCGACCGGCCCGTCAACCGTCTGGAGCAAGCTGTGGTCGACGAGTGAGGCCAGCGCCGCGAGCGCGTCGGACGTGAGAGGGGCAAGGACGGCTTCGGCGCTTTCGAGCGCGAAGCCGCCGACGAAGACAGACAGCCGGCGAAAGGTCGCCTGATCGTCCGGGGAGAGCAGGTCGTAACTCCAGGCGATCGTCTGCCGCATCGTGTGCTGCCGATCCGGGGCATCGCGATGGCCGCTCGTCAACAGTGGGAGGCGTTGGTCGAGCCGAGCGAGGAGCGTCGGCAGCGAGACGACCGCCGCCCGCGCCGCGGCGAGTTCGATGGCCAGCGGCAGCCCGTCGAGTCGCGCACAGATGGCGGCGACGGTGGGGAGCTGGTCCGCCGAAACCTGGAAGCGGGCATCCACGGCCTGCGCCCGGCGCTCGAACAAGCGGATGGCGGGCGAAATGTGTGCAGATGCAGGTTCGCCCACGTCGAGGGGCGGAACGGCGTAGACCTGTTCGCCGGACAACTGCAGGCGGACCCGGCTCGTCGCCAGGATGGCAAGCGCGGGGCACGCCGCCAACCAGACGCTCAACTGGGAGGCGCCGTCCAGGATCTGTTCGAGGTTGTCGAGAACCAGGAGCCGCCGTTGCTGGTGCAGCACCGCGAGCAGCCGCGCCGCCAGGTCGCCTTCGCCTTCCTGCAGCCCAAGCGCTCCCGCCACGGTGGGCAGCAGCAAATCCGGTTCGGTCAGGGGCGAGAGGTCGACGAAGGCGACGCCATCGGGAAAGGCGTCCGCAACCTCGGTCGCTGCCGCCAGGGCGAGCCGCGTCTTCCCCACGCCTCCCGGTCCGGTCAACGTCACCAGACGTACGTCCGTTCGCCGAAGCAAGACGCCAAGCGCACGAAGATCCCGCTCCCGACCAAGCAGGGGCGTCGGCGGGAGGGGCAGGTCGATCGGACGATCGGCCAGCGTATGGAGGGGCGGGAACGTATCGGGCAGGCCGGGGATGACTGCCTGCCAGATACGCTCCGGCTCGCGCAGATCACGCAAGCGATGCTCGCCGAGATCGCGGAGGGAGATGTCTGGCGGCGAATCGTCGGCGACGAGGCGCCGAACCGCATCCGAGAGGAGAATCTGGCCGCCATGCCCTGCCGCGAGCAGTCGCGACAAGCGATTGAGGGCCGGGATCTGATGATAGTCTCCGTCCGCCGTGGGGCTCGCGGCGCCGGCATGGAGCGCCATCCGCACCGGGAGCGGGCCGGTCGCGGCCCAATCTTCGACCTGCAGGGCGCGTTGCGCGTCGACGGCGGCGAGCAGAGCCGCGTGGGGCGAGGCGAAGGCGGCCTGAATCGCATCCCCAACGTGTTTGTAGAGGACGCCGCCGTGTGAGGCGATTGCCTGGCGCAAGAGCTCGTCGTGCCGGGCGGCCGTGTCCCGCATGGCGGTCGGATCCTGCTGCCAGCGGCGGGTCGATCCTTCGATGTCGGTAAAGAGAAAGGTAACGGCTCCGCTCGGCAAGGGCATCGACTCGGCCATGACCGCCTCCGGGTGGAGCGGTACGATCAGGCATTGTCACAAGTTCGTCAAGCCTTGGTCAGACTCGCGATCACGTGGCCGGCGGCCGTTCCCCGGCGTCCGCGTAGGGCGAAATTTGGTACAATGGTGAACATAATTCGACCACTTGGAGGCGGCGGTGACCGACCAAGCAACGACTTCATCAAAGCCGATGCCACTCCACGAACGTCTCTATCGGACCGAGGCGATCGTTCTCTCGCGCATGGATTTTGGCGAAGCGGATCGGATCCTGACGATCTACACGCCGCGCCATGGCAAGTTCCGCGTGATCGCCAAAGGCTCGCGGCGGCCGTTGAGCAAGATGGGGCCGCATCTCGAATATTTCGCCCGGACGCGGCTCGATCTGGCGCGCGGGCGCGAACTGGACGTCGTCACCGCGGCCGAAACGGTCGATGGCCACGTTGGGCTGGGCGCCGATCTCGACGCTTTCGGCCATGCGTCGCATTGCTGCGAATTGCTCGACCGCCTGACGCAGGACCGGCAAGAGCACGAAGCGGCGTTCGATCTGCTGGCGAGTTCGTTGCGGCTCCTCTCCGACGGCGTCGATCCGTTTCACGTCGCCCGGCACTATGAACTCGCGCTGCTGACGCTGCTCGGCTATCGGCCGGAACTCTATCGCTGCGTTTCGTGCGAAGCCGATCTCGCGGCTGAAGCGAACGCGTTCAGCAGCCGCCTCGGCGGGATGCTCTGTCCGCGTTGCCGGGGCGCTGACGCCGGCAGCCGCCCGCTGACGATCAACGCGCAAAAATACTTGCGGTCGCTCGACCGGCGCGGCCTCGCGTTCGTCGCCCGGTTGCCGATCGCCGACGATTTGCGGGCCGAAGTCGAAGCGACGCTCGCCGCCTACCTGCGGCACGTGACTGAGCGTGATCTGGCGAGCCTGCGGGTGCTGCGGGAAATGAACCAGCCGTACGACGCCGGCTCATCTGTCTGACCCGCCCGACCAGCCTCAAGCGTCAACCCGATGCACTCGTCATCCTGGCGACGGCAGACTCTCGTCCTCCGATGGTTCGCGAGCCGAACGGGCGGACGCCGCGAAGTCACGTTCGGCGTCGGTCAGGTTCGCGCGCTCCAGAAGATCGGGACGGCACCGCGCCGTGCGCTCGATCGCCCGCCGACGCCGCCAACGCGCGATCTCGGCATGGTGGCCGCTGAGCAGCACCTGCGGTACTGCGAGGCCGCGATACTCGGCCGGCCGCGTGTAGTGCGGATACTCGATCAGCCCGCCGGCGTGCGATTCGTCTTCGATCGAGGCGGCGTCGATCGCGCCGGGCACGAGTCGGCTGACCGCGTCGATGACCACCATCGCCGGCAACTCGCCGCCGGTCAGGACGTAGTCGCCGATCGACCATTCTTCGGC
>JAICJJ010000293.1 GCA_025928535.1 Thermomicrobiales bacterium | reverse complement strand
GTCCAACCAGCCTCATTTGTCATCCTGACGCAGGCAGGATCGCGGCGCGCCAGCCCCCGTGCCATCCCATGAACGGAGATGCTTCGGCGGCGGCCTCAGCATGACGAATGAGGCTGGTCGGACCACTCAGCACGACGCTGGGGCAGCGAACGAGGTGCTTCGACTTCGCTCCGCTTGACGGGGTTGGCGGCGCCTGTGAGACCATTCCGGTCGACGTTGCGCGCTCCATCAGGTTGAGGCCGCGCGGACGACGATGCGAAGCGGGAGGATGCGCGATGCGCGAGCGGCTCGGAGTGGGCGTGGTCGGGGTCGGCGCGATTGGCCGGCGGCATGCGGAAAATCTGGCGCTGCGGATTCCGCGGGCGAGGCTCGTCGCGGTCGCCGACATCGATCCCGGCGTGGCGCGGTCCGTCGCGGAGCAACTCGGCGCCCCGCGCTGGCACACGACGGCCGACGACTTGGCGGCCGATCCGGATGTCGAAGCGCTCGTCATCGCGTCGAGCCATCAGGGCCATCTCGAGGGGATTCAAGCCGCCGCGCGGCAGCGCAAGGACGTCTTTTGCGAAAAGCCGATCGCGACGACGCTTGCCGACGCCGACACGGCGATTTCGGCCGTCGCCGAGGCGGCCGTGCGGCTGCAGATCGGCTTCATGCGGCGATACGACCGGGCCTACGCGGAGGCGAAACGGCGCATCGACGCCGGAGAGATCGGCGATCCGGTGCTGATCAAGGCGACCCATCGCAACGCGGCGCTCCCGCCCTCGTTGCGGCGGGCCGACGCCGCGAGCGGAGCGGCGGGGCCGGTCGAGGCGTTCATCGATTCGGCCATCCACGACTACGACAACGCCCGCTGGCTCCTCGGCGACGAGGTGGTCGAGGTGCAGGCGGTCATGGCGAGCGTGCTCGAACCGTCGCGGCCGGACGATCTGGCGTTGGCGACCCTGCGCTTCGCGCGCGGCGGCCTCGGCAATGTCGAGGTCTATTCGACCTGCGGCTATGGCTACGACGTGCGGACCGAAATCGCCGGGACGACCGGGACCGTCTTCATCGGCGGGTTGCGCGATGCCGACTGCACGATCGCCACCGCCGACGGCGTCCACTACGCCGCGACCGGCCACTGGCTGACCCGCTTCGCCGAGGCCTATCTGCGCGAACTGGACGATTGGGTCGCCCGCACGCTCGCCGGCGAGCCGCCGACGGTCACCGGCGCCGACGGCCGGGCCGCGCTCGAAATCGCCGTCGCCGCCACACGCTCGGCGCGGGAAGGAACCCCGGTGCGGTTGCCGGTCGCGTGACGACGACGACGAGGCGAGCGTGATCGAGCGCGCGCCCGAACCGGCGGCTCTCCGATGGCGGCCCGGAGCCCGTCGGCTGCCCGTCGCGCTACTTGACGATGATCGGCTTCTGCTTTTGCAGCGCCGCCATCGCCTCGTCGCTCAAATGCAGGTGCGCCCGCACCAGTTCCGGCGGCGTCAGCGCCAGCCATTGGTTCAGGGAGATGTCGGCGAATCGATCGCTGCGGAACATTTCGAGAAAGCGGAGCGTCGTGTTGCCCCGGTTTTCCACATAGTGGCCCATGGCGAACGGCACGTAGCCGACGTCGCCGGCTTGATAGTCGAAGGTGCGGGCGACGCCGGAGGAAGCGAACACCGTCATGCGGGCCTGGCCTTCCAGATAGTATTGCCACTCGGCTCCATTGGGATGCCAGTGCAGTTCCCGCATGGCGCCGGGATCGACCTCCACGAGGGCGGCGGCGATGTTCTTCGCGGCCCGGAAGGTTCGGGAATCGACGATCCGCACGTGGCCGCCGGCCGCTTCGATCGGATCTTGCTGCCTGAGGCGATAGCTGAAGCTTTCCCGTACTTCGCCGTTCGGGCCAGCGACGCGATCGGCGGCGAGCGGCCCCGGCGCCGGCGCGGGGAAGATGTAGAGTTCGTGGCTCGGGATATTGGCGAACGCGTCTTCCGGCACGCCGAAGTTTTTGGCCAGCACCGATTTCGGCGTGTGCAAGAACCAATCGGTGAGGAGAAAGGTGCTGTTCTCCGAAAAACTGCCGTTGTCGAAGACGAGCAGGAATTCGCAACCCTCCGCCAGCGCCTGGATGGAGTGGGGGATGCCGGCCGGGAAATACCAGAGGTCGCCTTCGCCCACATCGTCCACGAAATTGCGCCCGTCCTGATCGACGGCGGTGATCCGCGCCGCGCCGACCAGCATGTAGGCCCATTCCGCTTCCTGATGCCAGTGCATTTCGCGAACGCCGCTTGGATTGCCGGGGTCGAGGCGCATGTTCACCCCGGCCATGTTGGTGGAGATCGGCAATTCGCGCACCGTCACCTCGCGCGTCCAGCCGCCGGGCTGCAGCCGCATGTGCGCGTCGGCGAAGGAGAAGCGGAGATTGGCGAGCGTGCCGCTGTCGGTGCTCGGCGGCGCGAGGAGATCGGGATTTTCCAGTTCGAGCGGCAGATTGCGCGGCCCGGCGATCGTGCCCCCGCGGTTGCCCTGTTCCGGCTGCGGCGCCGCGACCGGCGTGGACGATTGCGGGTCGCTCATCAGTGCTCCTCTCATCGCGATTTGGCACAATGCCGGCCGGCGTCGACAAGGAAATCCGGTCCGTCCGGCGGTCGCGTGCGGCCTACGGCGGCGGGCGCCGGCCGTTCGCCATGATCCGATCATAGCCGAGGGAGGTCGCGGCGCGGATGCCCGCCTGCCAGATTCGTCCGGTCGGGGATCGCCGCCGACGGCGCGACCGCCTCATCGCACCGCGGAAAATGGAGGACCAGCGGCCCCTGACCAACCGGGTCATGCGTCGCAGCGGGATTCAGCACGGAGGAGCGAACGAACGATGACCGATCGATCCCGAAGTCATTCCATGGCGCGGCGCGTCGTCAACCGCCGCCGCCTCGTGCAAGGCGCCGCGGCGTTGGGCGTCTCCCTGCCGGCGTTCGGCCGACTTCCCCGGGGTGTCCGCGCGCAATCGGCCGACGCCGCGACGTTCGTGGTCGGCACGGCCTCGTCCGCGTCGGACATCGATCCGCATTCCGCCTACGACGGCCGCTCGGAGATGGTCGTCTATGGCGCCTACGAGCAGTTCATGCGGCTCAAGGACGACACGACCGATCAATACGTCCCATTGCTTGCGAAATCGTGGGAAGCCAACGCCGACAAGAGCGTCTGGACGTTCCATTTGCGGCCCGGCGTCGTCTTTCACGACGGGTCGCCGTGCGACGCCGCCGCCGTCAAGGCGTCGTTCGAGCGGTTGCTGACGCTCAAACTCGGCCCGTTCAACGTCGTCGCCCGCTTCGTCGACGATCCGGCCAGGATCAAGACGCCCGATCCGGCGACGATCGTCTTCGATCTCGGTTCGCCGCAACCGATGTTCGAATCGGCGATGGCGGCGCCGTATGGCCCGTACATCGTCAACGCGAAACTGGCGAAAACGCACGAAACGGACGGCGATTGGGGTCATGCCTGGCTGCAGACGAACGCCGAGGGAATGGGCACGGGGCCGTACCGGATCGCCAGTTTCGAGCCGGAGCAGCAAGCGACGCTCGAGCGCTTCGACCAGTACTGGGGCGGCTGGAAAGACGGCCAGTTCGAGCGCGTCGTCATCCGGGTCGTGCCGGAAGAAGCGACGCTGCGGCAATTGATCGAGCAAGGTCAGATCGACGTCGTCGACAACCTGACCCCGGAAGCGATGGACGCCCTGGCGAAAAATCCCGATCTGCGCGTCGACCGCGCCTACACCACGTCCGATGGGTATCTCATCATGACGGTCGCCGGACCGCTGGCGAGCGTCGAAGCGCGGCAGGCGATGGCCTGGGCGTTTCCCTACGACGAGGTGATCCAGGGCGTCTACAAGGGATACGCCAAGAAAGGGAGCGGCCCGCTGGCGGAACTCTGCCGCGGCTACGATCCGAAGACCTTCACCTACTCCACCGACCTCGCGAAGGCGAAGACCTTGCTCGCCCAGGCCGGCGTGGCGTCCGGCACGAAGTTGTCGATGATGCTGATCGGCAGCGACGAGGCGTCCAAGCAGATGGCGCAACTCTTCGCCGCCAATCTGCAGCAACTCGGCTTGTCACTCGACATTCAGGCGGTCGATCAGAGCACGTTCATCTCGACGGCGTACGGCGAAGCGCCGGCCGCGGAACGGCCGTCGTTCTTCCCCTGGTTCTGGCAGCCGGATTACAACGACGGCTGGAATCATCTCTGGCCGCAAGTCGCCTGCGACGCGGCGTTCGGCAAAGGCGCGAACGCCGGGATCTACTGCAACGCGCAGGTCGACAAATTGCTCGCCCAGGCGAAAAGCGCGGCCGAGCCCGCCGCCTATCAGCAGGCCCTCTCCGCCATCCAGAACCTGATCTCGCGGGACGATCCGGCCGGCGTCTACTACGTCCAGACCCAATGGACGACGATTCTCCGCCGCGACATCGCCGGCTTTTTCACCAACCCGGTCGCGACGGGCCTGTACGACTTTTATCGGCTGTCCCGCTCCGGCGCGTGACCTGGGCGCTGATCCGGGCGCGCCGTGGCGCCCGTCTGATCCGCAGGCGCCGAGCGATGTCTCGCTGGCGGCGCCCAACGGGTGCGCGTCAAGTTGTTACGGCACGGTCGCCGGTCGGGGGGGGGGCCGGCCAGGCCCCCCGCCCCCCCCCCCGGGGACCACAAAGGAGGATAACGGGGGTGGGGGATCAGCCCCAGGGCCGCCCCCAGCCCGCCCCCCCCCCCCACACCCCCC
>JAICJJ010000412.1 GCA_025928535.1 Thermomicrobiales bacterium | reverse complement strand
GGCCGATGGCGCGGGCGATCGAGCGGCCGAGGCTCGTCTTGCCGACGCCGGGCGGGCCGACGAAGCAGAGGATCGGCGCCCGCAGGCGGTCGAAGACAAATTGCTCAAGGAAGTCGCCCGCCTCGAACGGATGCCGGCCATTTCCGCCGAAGCGACGGTCGTGCGCACCTATATCGACACGATGCTGGCGTTGCCCTGGACGAAGGAGAGCGCCGACCGGATCGACATCGCCGAAGCCGAGCGGATTCTGGACGAAGACCACTATGGCCTGGAAACGGTCAAGGAGCGCATCCTCGACTTCCTCGCGGTCCGCAAGTTGACGCACGAAGCGGGCGGCGCGACGCGCGCCCAGATTCTCTGCTTCGTCGGGCCGCCGGGCGTCGGCAAGACGAGCCTCGGCCGCTCGATCGCCCGAGCGATGGATCGCGAGTTCGTGCGCGTCAGCCTCGGCGGCGTGCGCGACGAAGCCGAAATCCGCGGTCACCGGCGGACGTATATCGGCGCCATGCCGGGCAAGATCATCAATGCGATCAAGCAGGCCGGCACGACCAACCCGATCATCCTCCTCGACGAAATCGACAAGATGACCTCCGACTACCGGGGCGACCCGGCGGCCGCCATGCTCGAGGTGCTCGATCCGGAACAGAACAACTCGTTCATGGATCATTTCCTCGACGTCACGTACGACCTGTCGAAGACGTTGTTCATCACCACGGCCAACTACTGGAATCAGATTCCGCGGCCCCTGCGGGATCGCATGGAAGTGATCGACGTTTCCGGCTACACCGAAGCCGAAAAGATCGAAATCGGTCGCCGACACCTGCTGGCGCGGCAGGTCGAGGCGCACGGACTGAAACCGGGATCGGTCGAGATTCCGGCCAAATCCTGGGCCAAGCTCGTCCGCGGCTACACCCGGGAAGCGGGCGTCCGCCAACTCGATCGGGAAGTGGCCGCCATTTGCCGGCGGGTCGCGCGGGAAGTCGTGCGCGGCCGGACCGAAAAGATTCGGGTGACCGAAGGCCGCCTGACCGACTATCTCGGCCCGGCCCGGTTCGGCCAGGATTTGCATCTCGGCGAGCATCAGGTTGGCCTCGCCATTGGCCTCGGCGTGACCGAAGTCGGCGGCGAACTGCTGCCGGTTGAAGTGGCGACGATGCCGGGCAACGGCAGCCTGACGATCACCGGCAAGGCCGGCGACGTGATGCAGGAATCGGCCCGCGCGGCGCTCTCCTATGCCCGCTCGCGGGCCGCGCACTTGCGGATCGATCCCGACTTCCAGTCGTCGCTCGATCTGCACATCCATCTGCCGGAAGGAGCGACGCCGAAAGACGGCCCATCCGCCGGCATCACGATGGCGACCGCCCTCATTTCGGCCCTGACCCGCCGGCCCGTGCGCGGCGACATCGCGATGACCGGAGAGATCACCCTCCGCGGCCGGGTGCTGGCGATCGGCGGGCTGAAAGACAAGGTGCTGGCGGCGCACCGGCAGGGCATCCGCCGCGTGCTGGCGCCGAAAGACAACGAGCGCGATTTGCCGAAGATTCCGGCCAACGTGCGGAAAGAAATCGAACTGGTCTTCGTCTCGACGATGGACGAGGTGATCGCGCAGGCGATCCATCTCGACGACGCCCAGGTGGAGACGCTGCTCGAAGGGTCGGTGGCGCCGCAACCCGCTCCGCCGGGCGACGCGGGGTTGCCCAACTATCTGCCGGAGGCCGGGTCGGGCGACGATGTCGCCGCCGGCATCCAGCCGGCCGACGATCCTTATCGCACCTGAGCCGCGAGCATCGACGCGGGGTGGGTGTCCGTCCGCCCCAACGATGCCGCATCGGCGCTCGGTCGGAAGTCTTCGGCCACCATTTGGGCCGAGCGGCGGCCGCCCCACTCGTTGACCGTGATTCGGCCGACCACATCGACTCGGCTGCCGGGAAGGCACTCCGCCGCGCGCTCGGCCGCTGACCAGCAGAGAACGTCGGCCAACCCCGTCGGAGTCTCCACCTTCAGCCGCAAATGACGCCGGTCGGCTCCGATGCGATCGGCAAACCGTACATGGGCCTGACGCAGGCGAAGCACCGGCTCGGCGAACCCATCGCCGAACGGCTCGAGCGATTCGAGCAATCGCGCGGTCGGCAGATCGAACCGCTCGATCGGCAAGTCGGCCGCGATGCGAATCGCGTTCGGCCGGGGCTCGGCGAGGCCGGCCGCGCGCGCGGACGCCTCCAGTCGCTCCGTCAACTTGGCCAGATCGGCGCTGGCGAGTTGCAAGCCGGCCGCTTGCCGATGGCCGCCGAACCGGCGCAGCAAGCGTCCCGCCTCGTGCAGGGCTGCGGTGATGTCGAACCCGTCCACCGAACGCGCCGATCCGCGCAATTCGTCGCCGACCTCCGCGAGCATGAGCACGGGCCGGTCGTAGCGCCGCGCCAACTGGCCCGCGACGAGACCGACGACGCCATGCCGCCATGCGTCGCCGGTCACGACCAGCACCTGCCGGGCGGCCGGTCCGACGCCGGCTTCGATCTGGCCGATCGCTTCCGCGAGCATCGCCTCGGTTTCGGCGCGGCGCGTCTGGTTGTGCGCCTCGACGTCGCGCATCAACCGGAACGCCGTGCCGTCGTCCGGCGCGAGCAACAATTCGAGCGCCAGATCGGGCTTGGCCATGCGCCCCGGCGCGTTGACCCGCGGCGCGAGCCGCATCGCGATGTCGTGACTGCGGAGGCGGGGCGGCTCGATTTTCGCCGCGTTCATGAGCGCGCGCACGCCCGGGCGTCGCCCCTCTCGAAGGCAGCGAATGCCGTTCCGCACGAGCGCGCGAGTCGCGCCCACCATCGGCGACGAATCGCCGACAAGACCGATCGCCGCCAGATCGAGCAAGCCGACCGGCTCCCGCCCCACGCCGCGGCCGAGATCGAATCCGGACTTGCTCAGCGCGACCGCGAAGAGATAAACAAGCCCGGCCGCCGCCAGTTCTCCATACGGCGCGCCACTCCGCACCCGTGGCGAGACGACGATCGCGCCTTCGGGCGGCGCCCCATGCATTTGATGATGGTCGATGACGACGACATCGAGCCCGAGCGACCGCGCCAGGGCGATGTGCTCGTCGTCGCCGCTGCCGCAATCGACCGCGATCAAGAGCGACGCGCCGGACGCGGCGATCTCGTGAATCGCCTCGGCGTTCAGGCCGTAGCCTTGCTCGCGGTCGGGCAACCAGGCGCGCGGTCGCTTGCCGGTCGCCTGCTCGAGCGCGAGCAGCAGGATCGCGGTCGAGGTGACGCCGTCGGCGTCGTAGTCGCCAAAGACGGCGATCGGCTCGCCCGCGCCGATGGCGGCCCCGACCCGCGCGACCGCTTCGTGCATGTTCGGCACGGCGAAGGGATCGGGCGCGGGCCGGAATGTCGGGTCGAGAAACGCCGCGGCGTCCGCCTCGGTGCCGACGACGCCATGCAGAATTCGGTTCAGCAACGGGTCGTCGTGCAAACGCGGC
>JAICJJ010000514.1 GCA_025928535.1 Thermomicrobiales bacterium | reverse complement strand
TCGGTCGCCGTGCGGCCGGCGTTGACCATCGCGACGCCGGTCGGCGACAGATGGTCGGCCACTTCCTGAAAAAACTCCCGCGTCGTCAATTGAAATGGGATGTAGGGTTGGCGATAGGCGTCGATGCCAATGAAATCGTACGTCTGGCTCGACGTCCGCAACGCGTACCGCCCGTCCTGGATGATGACGTCGACGTTCGGCAATTCGCCAAGGCCGAAATACTGGCGGCCGATGGCGGCGATGTCCGGGTCGATCTCGACTCCGGCGATCGGAATCGGGCCGTAGGCTTGCGTCAATTGCCGCGCCATCGTCCCGCCCGCCAGTCCGATCAGCATGCCGTTGCGGACGGACCCGGGGCCGGCGCCATCGACCACAAGCGGCGCGACCATCGCGTAATCCCATGGGCCGCCGGTCAGCAGCCGACCCGGATCGTAGAGCGAATGGACCGCGTGGCCATCGTTCAGGATGAGGAGATTCCAGCCGGCGTCGCGCACGACCTGGATGTAGTTGTAGGTGGATTCCCGCTCGGCCAGCAGCGTTCCCGCATCGGCCGGCCGGATCGGGCCGCCCGCCGTCGCCAGCGCCAGCGCCGGCACGATGACGACGAGCGCGGCGGCGCCGGCGATGGGCGTTCGCGCCCGCAGGAGCGCCAACCCGACGAGCGACGGCAGGAGGAGCGCCAGCGACAGGAAGAGAAAGGTCATCGTCGTGCCGGCGAACGGAATCAGCAGCAGCACCGGCAGGAAACTGCCGGCGATCGAGCCGATCGTCGAAAGGGCGTAGAGCGTGCCGGCGGTGTTGCCGGCCGAGGCGACATCTCCGATCGACAATCTGATTGCGAAGGGCGAGATGAAGCCGAGCAAGGTGATCGGGGCGGCGAGCAACGCCAGCGTGCCGACGAGCGAGCCGTAAAACGCGCCGATGTCGTAGCGGGCGAACGCGACAAGCGACGCCGACAGGATCGGCCGGGCCAGCAGCGGCACGAGGCCGGAGGCCGCGGCGCCGACGGCGGTGACGCTGTAGAGGAGGACCGGCGACGGGTGGCGGTCGGCGATGCGGCCGCCGAGCCAGTAGCCGAGCGAGAGAAAGGTGAGCGTCAAGCCGATCAACGTCGCCCAGATGAAGGTCGAACTGCCGAAATAGGGCGCGATCAGTCGGGACGCCGCCAATTCGATCCCGATGCTGGCGAAACCGCCGAGAAAGACAATCGTTTTAAGGAGTGGGACCGGACGGCGGACGGAGGCGGTCTCCGCGCCGGCGGTCGAAAGCGCGGAACTGGACGAGGCGAGCGGCATGCGGTCGGATGCTTCCCTGATTTCGGCGGACGAGCGGTCCAGGGGCCGCGTCGCCGCCGCGACGGCCGGGACCGCCGACAGTATAGCCGTGGCAAGCGCCAAGCCGGCGGGAAACGCCGGAGCGGCGATTCGCCCATCCGTCCGCGGCGAAATTCGGCAGTACGGACTGCTGGACAGGTCGCTCGGCTTGACATCCGCGGCGCCATGTGTAGGCTAGGGTACATCGCGCATCGCGCGGTGGAGGGTCGGCGCGGGGCGAACGCGCCCGGCTAACCCATCTGCGGCTGGTTGGCGGGGTCATGGCGGAGGGGAGGATCAGATCCATGAAGAAGTTGATTGCGGGACTGGCGATCGCGTCGCTCTTCTCGATCGGCGTGGTCGGCGGCGCCGGGGCGCAGTCCACCGGCAGTTCGGGCAACGGCGGCGTCAGCAACTCGGACGCCAATGGCGGCGCGGTGTCGATGGGCGCCGTCGAGAGCGGCGGGACCACCGGCAGCAGCGTCGGCGCGGCGGCCCAGGCGGCGTTGGCTTCGGGCCAGGACATCGCGGCGGCGGCTCGGGCGGCGCTCGGCCTCTAGGATTTCCGCAAACGCAGCGCAACGCCCTCGCGGGGTCTCCCGCGGGGGCGTTGTTGTGCCGGGAGCGATCGACCCGGCTCGTTCCCGACGCCGGCCGCGACGCTCGACCAAGGCAACCCTCCAATTCTCCATCATTTGAGCGATGACGCCAGCCAAGTCGCTCCCTAAACTGTGGCGCGAAGGCTGCGGGCGGCCGGAGCGCTTTGGCGTCGCCGGCCGAACGCGGCCCGCGCCGGAATTGAGCGATCGACGGCAACCACCCGGATCAAACCGGATCAAAACGCTGGGTTCGGGTGCGACGCAGGCGTCTGCGAAATCGACGCCGTGCCCCGCAACGCCGACATCGCCGCCGTCGCCCACATGATCGTGCTCCACGGGACTGCTCGCACCGAAACCATCGCCGCTTCACCGATATCGGCGGGAACTCGGTCGATCCCCATTCCCGCAGCGACCGCCAAACCCTTCACGTCGTCCGAGTCGGCGGGATTCGCGGCGGCCATGTGCATCTTCGCAGGTAGGCGTTGTCGCCGACCGTTTTGCTTCATGTGATAACGTATCAACGCGATGCGGCGACGTGGTCTTCATTCACGCCGTTCGCCAGCGTCGGAGTGGAAAGGGAAGCGCGATGGCGACCTCGCACCTGAATCGTCGTTCGCTGGCGCGCGGCGCGTCCGCGCTTGGCTTGGGGGCGCGGGGGCCGATATCGATCGCCCGCGAACGCGCGGCCCCCCCCACCACGC
>JAICJJ010000414.1 GCA_025928535.1 Thermomicrobiales bacterium | reverse complement strand
GGGCGGTGTTCGCCGGCGACGAGATCGCCGTCACCGTGCCGCAATTCATGAAAGAGATCGTCGCCGAGTTGACGCACGTCGCCCGGCGCTCGCACGACGTGTCGCAGCGCTCGGGCGTCTCGGTCCGGATGAGCGTCGCCAACTACGAAAATCTCGTCTCGAACGCCTTGCGCCGGTCGATCCGGCTCGGCGAAAAGCAGACCGCGCCGCGCATTTCCGATCTGGCCGCCGTCGTCTCCTCGACGACCGGCAAGATCGAGCTCGAAGGGCTCGGCGAGGTGCGCGAAGATCAGGTCGTCGACAAGTTGCTGCAAAGCGCGATCGTGACGACCTTCAACCGCTATTTCTCGGTGCGGCAATTCGAGCGGCTGGTCCTCGCCTTCGACAACGGGCTCGTGGTCGAGTCGTCGGAGTTGATGCCGGCGATGGATTACGTCCATCAATTGAGCCATCTCGAAGGCGTGGGAGACGCGGTCGACAAACTCGGCGTCGCCGGCAATCCGGCGGCGGTGGCGTCCGCCGTCGAATTCGTCCTCGAAGGGCTGCATCTCAACCGCCGGCTGAACAAGGACGCCGGCCGCGGCCCCGCCCGCAACCCCCCGTAGCGGGCGGGCCGCGAGGAGCCATTCCCATGCCGATCTACCGTTTCGGCTCGCGCTATTCCCGCTGGGATGGCACGCAGCAGATCAGCGCGCTCGACGCCGACGACCTGATGCGGGCGATGGCGGACGATCTCCTGCAAGACGGTGATCTGAACCGCGCCTTGCAACGCCTCTTTCGCTGGGGTTTCGACCGGCCCGACGGCGACCATGTGCCCGGCTTGCGCGAGATGCTGGAGCGCCTGCGCGAGCGGCGGCAAGACCAACTTTCCCGCTACGACATGGGCTCGATGCTGGACGAGATCCAGAAGCGGCTCGACGAAATCGTCGCCACGGAGCGGGCGGGAATCGAACATAAGTTGGAGGACGCGCAGCGCGGCGACGAGCAGCGGCCGGAAAGCGGCGACGTGACCGGCGAAGGCGAATCCGGGGCCGACCAGAACGAACGCGGCGAAGCGGGGCAAGCCGGCCAATCCGGCGGCGGGGAAGGGGAGGGGGCGCCCGATCCCGATCTGCGGCGGATGCTGGAGCAGATGGCCGCCCGCAAGTTCAACCAACTCGACCAGTTGCCGGCCGATGCGGGCGATCGCATCCGCGCCCTCAACGACTACGAATTCATGACGCCGGAGGCGCAACGTCAATTCCAGGAATTGATGGCGATGCTCCAGCAGCAAATCCTGCAGCAAACCTTCCAGGGGATGCAGCAGGCGCTCGGCCAGATGACGCCGGAAGACATGGCCGAGATGCGCCGCATGATGCAAGACCTCAATCAGATGCTGGAAGCGGCGCAGCGCGGCGAAGACCCCAATTTCGAGCAGTTCATGCACAAATGGGGGCATTTCTTCGGCAACGACATCAAGAGCCTCGACGATCTGCTGGAGCACATGCAGCGGCAGATGACGGCGATGCGCGAATTGATGGACAGCATGTCGCCGGAGCAGCGTGGCGCGTTGCAAAACATGGTCCAGGCGATCATGCAGGACCCTGGGCTACAGCAGGAAATGGGGCGGCTGAGCGAAAACCTCGGCCAACTCATGCCGCCCGATCAATGGCGCAACCGCTTCCGCTTTTCCGGCGACGAATCGCTGACCATGAGCGAAGCGCTGCGGATGATGGACCGCCTCCGCGACTACGACGATCTGGAAGACCAACTCAAGGACGTCCGCGACTGGTCCGATCTGGCCCATCTCGACGACGACAAGGTGCGCGATCTGCTCGGCGAAGAAGAGCACGAGCAGATGCGGCAATTGCAGCAACTGACGCGCCTGCTGGAAGACGCCGGTTACATCCGCAAGACCCGGCGGGGCTACGAACTGACGGCGCAGGGGGTCCGCAAGATCGGCGAAAAAGCGCTGATGGACATCTTCGCCGACCTGCAGCGGGACCGCCTCGGCCAACATGATTTGCGGCGGGACGGCGGCGCAGGCGACCGCACCGACGACACCAAGCCGTACGAATGGGGCGACCCATTTTTGCTCGACATCCCGCAGACGATCATGAACGCCGTCCAGCGCGAGGGCGGCGCGGTCGGGGGCGGCGTGCGGTTGTCGCCGCGCGATTTCGAGGTCTATCGGACGGAATACGCCACCCGGTCATCGACGGTGCTGATGGTCGACATGAGCCGGTCGATGCTCTACAACGGCTGCTTCAACGCCGCCAAGAAGGTCGCGCTGGCGCTCGATTCGCTGATACGCGGCAAGTTTCCGCGCGACACGCTCCACATCATCGGCTTTTCCTACATGGCGCAGGAAATCAAGCCGTCCGAACTGGCGACGCTCGACTGGAACGAATACAACTACGGCACCAACATGCAGCACGGGTTCCAGTTGGCGCGGCAATTGCTCGGTCGGGAAAAGGGAACGAACCGGCAGATCATCGTCATCACCGACGGCGAACCGACGGCCCATTTCGACGACGGCCACGTCCGCTTCAGTTATCCGCCGACGCCGCGCACCTTCCAGGAGACGCTGAAGGAAGTCATCCGCTGCACCCGGGACCAGATCACGATCAACACGTTCATGCTGGAACGCTCGCCCTACATGGTCCAGTTCATCAACGATCTGATGCGCATCAACGGCGGACGCGTCTTCGTCGCCACGCCGGACCAACTCGGGCAGTACATCCTGGTCGATTACGTCGCGAACAAGCGGAAGTGGATCGGCTAGCGCCGGCCGATTGCGCGATCTTCACATCATCCAATCGGAAATGACCACGACCCCCGGAACATGTTCCGGGGGTCGTGGCAGGAGAGGGGGATGGGAAGGGTTTGCCTACTTGACCACCACCGTGCCGTGCATGTTGGCGTGGAATTCGCAGTGGTAATCGTACGAGCCGGGTTTGGTGAAGGTGACGCTGTAGGAATCGCCGGGGTTCATCACCGGCGACTTGATGACGGTCTGGTCGGTGCCGGTCACGGTGTGCTGGGTGCTGTCGTCGTTGGTCCAGGTCACTTTCGTGCCGACGGCGACCTGGATCGGATTCGGCTGGTAGGCGAAGTCCTTGATCGTCGCGGCGACGGCCTGGCCGCTTTGGGCGCTCGGCGCGCTCGTCGCCGGAGCGCTCGTCGCGTTCGACGCCGAAGCGCCATACGAGCCGTACGATTCGCCGCTCTTGGCCGCGGCCGGCGTGCCCGCCGCGCCGGCGAGGTCCTTGGCCAGATAGATCCAGACCATCGTCTTGCCGTTGCCCTGGTCGCGCAAGAGCGCGATCCCGCTTTCGCCGGAGTTGTTGAGTTCCTTGAGGCCGATCGCCAGCGTCCCGCCGTTGGCCATCGCCGGGCCGGTCATCAGCGACCCGCCGAGATCGCCGCAGGCGATGTAGTGCTGGATGTTGGCCTGGCTTTCATGGACGTTGATCGCAT
>JAICJJ010000357.1 GCA_025928535.1 Thermomicrobiales bacterium | reverse complement strand
TCGTTCAAGGAGATCCTGGACGGCAAGGTGGACGACATCCCGGAGCAGGCGTTCCTGATGGTCGGCGACATCGACCAGGTGCGCGAAAAGGCGAAGACGCTCGCCGTCGCGGCGTAGTCGCCCTCACCCCCCGCCCCTCTCCCATTGCGATGGGCGAGGGGAGCACGATTCGTCTCCCCTCTCTCGCCGCAGCGGGAGAGGGGCGGGGGGTGAGGGAACTCTTCGAAAGGCAAGCTGAATGGCGACAATGCAGGTTGAAATCGTCACCGGAGAACGGGTCGTCTTCAGCGAAGACGGCGTCGACATGGTCGTCGCCCCCGGCACAGACGGCACGCTCGGCATCCTGCCGCACCACGCGCCGCTGATCACGACGCTGGCCGGCGGCGAATTGCGGGTCAAGAAAGGCGCCGCAGAGCAATCGATCCTCGTCTTCGGCGGCTTCATGGAAGTGACCGGCGACAAGGTCATCGTTCTGGCCGACACCGCCGAGCGGGCGGAAGAAATCGACATCGCCCGCGCCGAAGCGGCCCGCTCCAGCGCCGAATCGTCGATCGCCAACCGGCAATCGTCGATCGACCTGGAGTCGGCCGCGGCGTCGCTGCGACGCGCGAATCTGCGGCTCAAGGTCGGGCAGCGGCGCGGCTCCCGACGGCCGTCGTTGCCGACCGAAAGCTCCTGATCGCGGAGCAAGCGGCGCCCGATTGGGGGATGGGGAGCGGGCGCACGTCCGCTCCCCATTGCTGTTTGCGCGCCGGCCATAACGATTTGCCGGTCATTCCCGTTTACCAAGATGCACGTCGACGCTTCCCTGGTCGATGCAGGCAAAAGGAGCGGGCATGGCCATCCCCATCGCGACCGAATCCCCGCCCACCGTTCCGGCAGACCCTGACGCGGACGAGGCGGACCTGATCGCCGCCGCCATTCATGACCGCCTGGCGTTCGCGCCGCTCTACCATCGCTACGTCGATCCGGTCTATCGCTATTGCCTGCGGCGGTTGGGCACGCGGGAAGCGGCCGAAGACGCGACCAGCCTGGTCTTCGCCAAGGCGCTGGCGGCGTTGCCGAACTTTCGCCTGCGCGGTCAGCCGTTTCGCTCGTGGCTCTTCACGATCGCCCACAACGTGGTGATCGACGCCGGGCGCGCTCGCCGGCCCGAACTGAACGTCGATCTGGCGCTGACGGTCGTCGCGCCGGGGCTCGATCCGGAAGCGCTCGCGCTCGAAGCGGAAGATCGGGAAACGGTCCGCGGCTTGCTGGCCGGCGTGCCGCCGGACCAGCGGCGCGTCCTCGAATTGCGGCTGGCCGGCTTGACGACGGCCGAAATCGCGCAGGCGCTCGGCCGGTCGCCGGGCGCCGTGCGGGCGATCCAGTTTCGCGCCGCGGCCGGGCTGCGGGCGCGTCTGGGCGGAACGCCGCCCGATCGGGAGGTGCGCGATGTCTGAGCGCGCGGCCGATGCGCTTGCGGCGTACTGGGATGCGCTCGCGCTCGGACAGAGCGCCGAGCCGCTCGATGTCGATCTCGATCCGGCGCTGGCGGACGCGGTCCGCCGGTTTCAGCGCGTGGCGGACGTGCCCGGACCGCGTCCGGAATTCGTCGCCCGACTCGAGCGATCGCTGGCCAGAGCGGGCGATGCGGCCATGGATTCGGCGCCCGTGCTCGTTCACCTGCACGGCCAGACTCCGCCCGGCCCGTCGGCGCCAATGGCGGACCGGGCGCGACTGGACTCGCCGCCGAGATCGCCCCGCCGTTCTCCGGCGCGCTGGGTCGCGGCGCATCTGGCGACCGCGGCGCTGCTGTTGCTCACGTTGGCGGCCGGGTGGGCCGCGATCCGCGGCGGGCCGGCGCCCAACGCGCCGCTGGTTCCCGCCGGCGGCGCGGTCGAAACGACGCCGGACCCGACCACCGCGCAAGGTCTGCTGCTGCAGGCGACGGTCGATGGCGTGCCGTCGATAGCGGGATACATCGCGGTCGAGCGCTGGAGTTTCGCGTCGCATTCCGGGCCATGCGTCGCCGGGCCGGTCAGCGGTCCGATGGTGTATTTCGTCACCGCCGGGCGGCTGACGGTGACGTACGCCGGTCCGGCGCAGATCTTCCGCGGCATCGGGGCGACGCGGCCCACCCCCGCCACGCCCGGCGCGCCGGCCGAAATCGAGCCCGGCGACAGCCTGGTCGTCCCGGCGAACGTCGAGTATTCGCTTGCCAACGACCAGGCCGCGCCGGCGTCGGCGGTGGTCTTTTCGCTCCTGAGCGCCGTCACCAGCGACTGGAACTATCCGCAATTCACCCCCGGCAAGATCCAGGTCGATCTGCTGGCGAGCGACATCACCAACATCCCCTTCCCGCCGGGTCCGACCCGAATCGAGTTGCGGCGGGCGACGCTCGCGCCCGGCGAATCGATTCCGGCGGCCGATCCCGGAACCTACCAATTCGTGGTCGGCGAGACGAAGGCGCTGGCCTACCTCGGCCGCGGCTCCGGCGGCGAGGCGACGAACAAGGAAGCCGAATCGCTCGGCGTGATCGTCGTCACCACCCGCCCCGCGACGCTGCAACTGGCGCCGCCCAGCCGCCGCGCGTCGTCCCTGACGCAACCGCCCGCCGGGTAAGCGTTCGCGGAGTTCCCTCATCCCCCCGACCCCTCTCCCGTAACAATGGGCGAGGGGTCGGGGGTGAGGGCCGTCGGGCGTGACGGAACATTCGCCGACCCGAACGCGGCGTCGCTACGGTATGATCCGAAGTCACGCCTGTGGGCGCGAGCATCGTCGCGATGCGGCGGCGGCCGGTCGCGGCCGTCGCCGCGCGAGCGCCGGCTGACGAAAGGAGGAACCTCCGACCGCGGAACGTCGCATGAGAGAGTCATCGCCCGGGCCACGGAACGACGACGTTCCGCGGTCGCTCGCCAGATCCGAGGAGGCAACGATGCAACGAAGCGTCAAATTCATTTCGGTGCTCGCCGTCGCGCTCGTCACGCTGCTCGGCTTCGGCGTGCGCCAGGCCGTCGGCCAGACCACGTCCGATCGCTCGAGCATCCTGATCGAGGTCGTCACCCACGGCCAGGCGTCCGACCCGTTCTGGTCGGTCGTGCAAAAGGGCGTGGAGCAAGCCGGCAAGGACATGGGCGTCAAGGTCGAATACAACGCCCCGCCGACCTTCGACATGGTGGCGATGGGGCAGTTGATCGACGCCGCCGTCGCCAAGAAGCCGGCCGGCCTGGTCGTCTCGATTCCGGACGCCGCCGCGCTCGGCCCCCACATCAAGGCTGCGGTCGACGCCGGCATCCCGGTGATCTCGATCAACTCTGGCAGCGACGTCGCTCAGCAACTCGGCGTGCTGGTCCACGTCGGCCAGACCGAATATGAAGCCGGTCTCGGCGGCGGCCAGCGGATGGCGGAAGCCGGCGCCAAGAACGCGCTTTGCGTCAATCAGGAAGTCGGCAACGCCGCGCTCGACCTGCGCTGCAAGGGCTTCACCGACGCAATGACGAAAGCGGGCGGCAAGGTCGAAGTGCTGGGCGTCGATCTGTCCGATCCGACTGGCTCGCAGCAGAAGATCGAAGCCAAGTTGCAACAAAGCCCCGATATCGACAGCATCCTGACGCTCGGCCCGACCGGCGCCGCGCCGGCGCTGAAGGCGCTGCAAGACCTGAACGAGATCGGCAAGATCAAACTGGCGACCTTCGACCTCTCGCCCGAGGTGCTGACGGCGGTCAAGGATGGCCAGATGCTCTTTGCGATTGACCAGCAGCAATATCTGCAGGGCTACCTGCCGATCGTGCTGTTGACGCTCTATCATGACAACCTGAACACGATCGCCAACCCGGTGCTGATGACCGGCCCTGGCTTCGTGACGAAAGACAACGCCGAGCGCGTGATCGCGCTGTCCCAGGCGGGCACGCGCTGACGGCGACGGCGGGGCGGCGCCGCCGCCCCGCCCCGGCCCCCCCCGCCCGGAAGGAGGGCGCACGCCCCCCGGCGCGCCCCCACCCCCCCCCAGGGGCG
>JAICJJ010000170.1 GCA_025928535.1 Thermomicrobiales bacterium | reverse complement strand
GTGCCGGCCGGCGACTACCACCTGATCGCCCGGCCGCTCGATCTGGGGGCGATGGGCATCATGGTCCCCATGGTCGAGACGGCCGAACAGGCCCAGCAGATCGCCTCCGCCGTCCGCTATCCGCCGGTCGGCCGGCGCGGGGCGGCCTTCGGCGTCGCCCACGACGACTACGAAGGCGGCGACATCACCGACAAGATGGCGAGCGCCACCGCCGATATTGTCCTCATGGCTCAGATCGAAACGGCGCGCGGGCTGTAAAACGTCGAGGCGATCGCCGCTACCGACGGCGTCGATTGCCTCTGGATCGGCCATTTCGACCTGACCAATTCCCTCGGCATCCCCGGCCAGTTCACCCACCCGACCTATCTGGCGGCGGTCGCGCGGGTGCTGGCGGCGTGCCGGGACCACGGCAAGATTCCGGGGATCATGGCGGGCGACGTGGCGACGGGCCAGGCGTTGCTCGGGCAGGGGTTTCGGGCCGTCGCCTACTCGGGCGACGTCTGGATATACGGGCAGGCGTTGCGCGACGGCATCGCCGCCTTGCGCGCGGCGGCCGACCAGCACTGAGCCAACGCGCCGCGCCCGATTCCGGATTGCACGGCAGGAGCGGTTGACCATGACCGATTCGATCTGGGAGCCGGGCACGATCCCGGCGCGGGCCATCCGCTACGGCGTCGACGCGCCGCTCCCGGAAACGCGCCTGCTTCGGGCGGGCCCGCTCTCGGCCGTGCTGGAGCGAGGCGATTTGCGCCACGTCCGGCTCGGCGACGAAACGGTCGTGCTGCGGCTGTACGGCGCGATCCGGGATCGCAATTGGGACACGATCGAGCCGGTTTTCACGGCGTTCGACGTCGCCGCCGACGGCGAAGCGTTCAGCGTCCGCTTCACCGCCGAAAACGTCAGTCACGACGTCGATTTCGTCTGGAACGGCGAGATCGAAGGCACGAGCGCCGGCACGATCGTCGCCCGTTTCGACGGCGTCGCCCGCAAGCCGTTTCTTCGCAACCGGATCGGCTGGTGCGTGCTCCATCCGATGGCGGTCGCCGGCTTCCCCGTGACGGTCGAGACCCCGGCCGGTCGAATCGATGGAGCCTTTCCGGAATTGATTTCGCCGCACCAGCCGTTCGTCGACATGCTCGCGATCAGCCATCCGACGGCCAACGGCGGGGAGGTGACGATCCGGTTCGAAGGCGATCTTTTCGAGCTTTTCGAGATGGAAGATCAGCGCAACTGGACCGACGCGTCATTCAAGACCTACTCGACTCCGCTCCGCCTGCCTTACCCCGTCCAGTTGCAAGCCGGCGATCGGGTGCGGCAGACGGTGACGATCGAAGTTCGGGCGGCCGCCGACCTCCCCGAGCCGACGCCAGCCGACGCGCCGGTCCGGGTCGGCATCGGCGACCGGCCGGCGCGGGTGGTCCCGCCGATCGGCCTCGGCGCGGCCTCGCATGGCGCGCCGCTGACCGACCGCGAAATCGAGTTGTTGAAGGCGATGCGCTTTGCCCATCTGCGCGCGCCGCTCGATCTGACGACCGACGGTTGGCGGGACCGGCTGGCCGCAGTCGCCGCCGACGCCGCCGCGATCGGCGCCGTGCTGGAACTGGAAATTCAGGTGGGGCCGGACGGCGCAGGTCTGAACGATCTGTTCGACGTCCTCGCGGCGGGGGGCGTGCCGCTGGCGCGCGCGCTGGTCTTTCCAGCCGGCGAATTGACGACGACCGAATCCGTGCTGGCGGCGGCGCTCGCCGCGCGCGACGCGGCCGGCCTGAACGTGCCCATCGGCGGCGGCAGCCGGGCCTTTTTCACTGAATTCAATCGCGCCCGGCAGACGCTGCCGCTGGCGACGATGGCGGTCGCCGCCTGGCCGATCGACCCCGAAGTGCATGCGACCGACAACGGCTCGATCATGGAAACGCTGGCGGCGCAGCCGGCGACCGTCGGAACGGGACAGGCCATCTTCGGGCCGGGGTCGATCGCGATCGGGCCGATCACGCTCAAGATGCCGTTCAACCCCAACGCGACCGGCCCGGAGCCGAAGCCGGCCCACGGCGAATTGCCGGCGAATGTGGACCGGCGGCAGCCGTCGCTCTTTTGCGCGGCCTGGACGGCCGGCAGCCTCGGCCGGCTGGCGACAGCCGGCGTCGATGCGCTGACCTACTACGAAACGACCGGCTGGCGCGGCATCATGGAGCGTTCCGACCATCCGTTGCGGATTGCGGCGTTCCATTCCTGGCCCGGGATGGTCTTTCCGGTCGCGCATGTGCTGGCGGTGGCGGCGGCGATGACCGGCGCCGAAGCGCTGCCGCTCTCCAGCGACGATCCGCTGGCGGTCGACGGCTTCGTCGCCCGCCGCGACGGCCGGATCGTGGCGATGATCGCCAACTTGCGCGACGCGCCGGTCAAGGTCCGCCTGTCGCTGCCGATCGTGGGCGACGCGCGCATCCGCCGACTCGACGAGACGACCTTCACGCTCGCCTGCGCCGACCCGGAGGCGTTTCGTCAGACGTCGGCGTTGCTTGCGTTCGCGGACGAAGCAGCCGATCTCGATCTGCTCCCCTATGCGACGGCGATCATCGACGGTCCGGCGGCGCCGAATCCGAATGTTCAGGCCGAGGCGCCCGAATAGCGCCGCAACCCCCGCCGCCAGAACCAGCGGGCGACGAGCGGCAACGCGACGCCGAGCGCGACCGCCAATGCCAGGGTGTCCCCCGAGAGTCGGCCGACGAGGCCGCTCGCCGGAACGGTGATCGCGAAGCCGATCGGCACGAGGAACGTCAGCGACAGCCGCAGCCAGGGCGGGTAGATGCCGATCGGCCAGCGCCCCGCTTCGTACATGCTCTGGAAGATGACGAGGATGTTGTCGACCCGGACGAACCAGAAGGCGCAGGTCGCCAGCAGCAGGAGAAAACTGTAGACGATCGCCACGCCGGCGAGGAGCGTCAGCCCGAACGCGGCCGCCCGCGCCGGCCCGACGCCTTCGCCGAGCCCCGCCAGCGCCACGCCAAGCACCCCCGCGCCGATCGCGACATCGACCAGTTTCCAGACCTCGATCTGCTTGATGCTCGCCAGCATCTGGGCGTCGACGGGCTTGGTCAGGGTGAAATCGAAGGCGCCGAGGCGAATGTCTTCCATGAAGCGCGACAGGCTCGGCTGGACGACCAGTTGCGAGATGCCGCCGACGAGAAAGTAGACGCCGAGGATCGCCAGCAACTCGTACGGCCCCCAGCCGCCGAGCGCGTCGGTCTTTGAAAAGACGATGCCGAGGCCGAGCAGTGAGGCCGCGAGCGAAATGAGCGATTGCAGCATCTGGGCGACGAGATTGCCCCGGTATTGCAGTTCGTTGAGCGCGCCGAGCCGCAGATGGACCCAGAGCAGGCGCAGCGTTCTCACTCCCTCACGCTCCCACCGCCGAATACTGGCGAATGCCGCGCGCCCAGACCGCGTTCAGCAGCACGACCATGACCGCCAGCCAGCCGACCTGCGCGACGATGCCGACCGCCGCGTCTTGCGGCGACAGGCGCCCCAGCAGCAATTCCACCGGAAAGCCGAGCGTCCGGTAGAAGGGGAGCCATTCGGCGGCGGCCTTGACCGGACCGGGCAAGAGCAGCAGCGGAACCGCCTGCCCCGAGAGAAAGAGAAACGCGACGTAGTAGAGCTGATTGACGGCGGTGACGCGGGTGATCCAGAACGCGGCCAGCGCCAGGGTCCATTCGATGGCGAACCGCAGCGCGATGGCGAGGACGAGCGCCGGGATGAAGGCGAGCGCGGTCCACGGCTCGATTCCGGCGAAATTCGGCCGAAAGACGACGCCGAGGATGAGCGCCGCCGGCACGACGACGGTCAGCGTCAGCAACTTGAACGTCAGGTTGACCGCGATCTGGCGGTGGATCGGATGGACCGGCCGCAGCAGGAGCGGCGACAAGTGCCCTTGCCGAATCCAGTATTCCATTTCCCACATGATCCAGGTGAACGTCGCCTGGTTGACGACGAGCGCAACCAGAAAATAGGCGGCGAAATCGGCCGCGCCGAAGCCTGCGACGGCGCCGCCTTGCGAGCGGGCGACGGTCGACCAGACCGCGAGGTAGATGACCGGCTCGAGCACCAGCCCGATTGTCCAGATGGCCAATCCGCCGCGATATTGCAGTTGCTCGGCGATCGTCGTCCGAAATTGGGCGCGATAGAGCGCGAGCAGGTCGTTCACGACGCCACCTCGATCGCTTCGTCCGCCGCGCCGGCCGCTTCGTCGCTGAAGACGCGGTCGATCACCTCGTCGACGGGCGGATCGGCGACGGAAAGATCGATCACCGGCAATTCGGCCAGCAACCGGGCGGTGGCGGCCGCCGCGTCCGCTTTCCGCACGCGCACGACGGCGTGGCCGTCCGCCGCTTCGATCACTTCGCCAAAGCGGCCGAGATCGCCGGGGGCGCCTTCGAAGTCGAGCGTCAGCGTCTTGAATGGGGAAAAGCGCTCAATCAACCCGTCGAGCGGGCCGTCGAAGCGGAGCGCGCCGTGGTGGATGACGATCACGCGCTCGGCCAGCGCTTCGACGTCCGCCATGTAGTGGCTCGTCAGCAGCACGGTCGCATCGTGCCGCGTCGCGTAGTCGGCGATGAACGCCCGGATGCGGCGCTGGGCGGTCACGTCGAGCCCGAGGGTCGGTTCGTCGAGAAAGAGGACGCGTGGCCGGTGGAGCAGGGCCCCAGCCAGTTCGCATTTCATCCGCTCGCCGAGCGAGAGATTGCGGACCGGTTTGGTCAGGAGCGGGTCGAGTTCGAGCAAATCAGCCAGTTCGTCCAGCGTGCGGCGGTACTGGTCGTCCGGAATCGCATAGATCACCCGATTGAGTTCGTACGAATCGGCGACCGGGATATCCCAGACGAGTTGGTTGCGTTGTCCCATCACCAGCGTCATCTGCCGCAGATAGGCCGGCTCCCGCCGCCAGGGCGTGAAGCCGAGGACGTCGACCTCCCCGCTCGTCGGATGGAGCAAGCCTGCGAGCATTTTGAGGGTCGTCGTCTTGCCGGCGCCGTTCGGGCCGAGAAAGCCGACGATCTCGCCCGGCGCGACATCGAACGAAATCCGTTCGACCGCGGTCACCTCGCGGGTTTGCCGTCGCCAGAGGCTGCGCAGCGACGCCGCCAGCCCCGCTTCCCGTTCCGGGACGCTGTAGGCCTTGTGGAGATCGCGCACGCAAATTACCGGGCGCCGAATGTCGTCCATGGTCCTCCCGAGGGTGAAACGGGCAATCGAGGCGGAATTCACGTCCGCCGCGCGAAGGTCGAGCATGCCGCGAGCGCGGTCGTTGCAACAGCGCCGGCGTCGGGGCGCCGGCGGAGCGGCCGATGAAGATAGCACGTTTGTTCGTTTCGCGACAAGCGTCGATCGCGCCGCCCAACTCAAAGACGGCGCGCTCGTACATGCGCCTACGTCCGACCCTCTCCCAACTGAAGGTTGGCCGGATGCAGAGATTGCTCTGCGGCTACGCGGCGCACCTGGCGTTCTGGCAAGTCAAACCGACGCAGCAGTCGTCGTTGAAGGCGCAGAAACGGCCGACGGGAGAGCAGGAGCAGCGGCCGCCGTCACATTTGCCGCTGCAGCATTGCGCGTTCGCCGTGCAACTGCCTCCGTTGACGTAGCAGGCGCACAGCAAGTCGGCGCCGGCGGGTTGGCAGATCGTCGAACAGCAGTCGGCCTCGGTGTTGCAGGGAAACCCGATGCCGCCGCAACAGACACAGGTGTGGGGATCCCGCTCTCTCCCGATCGTGCACTGGGCGTAGCACGTGTTGCGACAGCGCTCCTTGTGGCGCTTGCATCGATGTTGCTTCGCCGTGACGCCCGTCGCCGGCGCGCCGATCGAACCGGCCGCCACAATCGCGCCGCCGAGCGCCCGCAGCGCGTCGCGCCGGGAGCCGCCGGTGGTGAAGACGCGAACCAGAGCGTCAAATCGCGTCGGATCCATGATGCGCCTCCGGTCACGCCGACGCCCTGCGCCGACACGGTCGCCCTTTTGCAGCATAGCAGACCGTATCGTTATACGATATTCAGCGTGTTCCGTGCGTGTGACCGCGCGCCTTCTTCAGGGCGCGCTTCGAGATGGGCGAGCGATGGGGCAGGAAACGAAACGACCCAGCGCTAATGGCCGGGTCGCAAATGGAATCCGATTCCGAGGGGTGGGCGACACTGGACTCGAACCAGTGACCTCCACGATGTCAACGTGGCGCTCTAACCAGCTGAGCTAGCCGCCCCTGCCGCCGGTCGACGGACACGCGAGTATAGGCAGAGCCGCGAAACGACGTCAAGCGCGTTCGGCCGTGTGGCCGTATTGCGTGCCAGCGTCGTGGATCGACCGAGCCATCGACACGACCGGGCGGGCAAGCGCCCCCGTTGCGGGGGCGCCGCTTGCTGCCCCGGTCCATCGACTGCGCTGCTCGCCTCCTCGACTACTTGCTTCCCGACTTCCCGGCTCCCCGACTCGGGGTGCGTACCGGAATTGTCGGGATCAGGCGGCGCGCCAAAAGGTCTCCC